>DNMQ01000482.1:1112-4697 GCA_003488145.1 Pseudomonas sp. | reverse complement strand
AGGCCGAGCAGCTCTATCACTGCGCCGATACCGCGCTGTATCAGGCCAAGAGTGGTGGCAAGAATCGCTTTGCCGTCGCGGCCGGGCTACTGCGACCCGAGCCACAGCCTCACTAGCGGGCGGCTTAGCGGCGCGGCGGCACCGAGCGGGTGCGGCCGCTGCCGTCGATGGCGACGAATACGAAGACGGCTTCGGTGACCTTGCGCCACTCGCTGGACAGCGGATCGTCGCTCCAGACTTCCACCAGCATGCGGATCGAGCTGCGCCCGACCTCCAGCGTCTGGGTATAGAAGGACAGCTGCGCGCCAACCGCTACCGGAACCATGAACGCCATGCGATCGATGGAGACCGTGGCGACACGGCCGGCGGCCACGCGGCTTGCCATCGCGGTGCCGGCCAGATCCATCTGCGACACCAGCCAACCGCCATAGATATCGCCAAAACCATTGGTTTCCCGCGGCAATGCGGTGAGCTGCAGGGCCAGGTCGCCCTGCGGGATCGGATCTTCTTGTTCGTATTCTTTCATTCGGTCGGACTCGCGGCGCGTTGTTGTTCTGGCGCGAAATGCCCGCTCTGGCACGGGCGACGGCGCGAGTATAGCGGCTGTGTTGCGCTACAGCGACCGAACCAGGTCAACGGTGCGCTTGGTAATCAGATTGTCACACTTGCTTCATAGAGTGTTCACACGGCCTGCAGATACTGGCCCCCGTTCCAACACACTCGAGCACACACCTGCTAGGAGCATGGTATGAAACTGAATCGTTTGATGGCGGCCCTGACCTTTGTAGCCGCTGGCGTTGGCGCCGCGAGCGCGGTCGCTGCTGTGGACCCGGCGCTGCCGAGCTACCAGAAGACTTCCGGTGTTTCCGGCAACCTGTCCAGTGTCGGTTCGGACTCCCTGGCCAACCTGATGACCCTGTGGGCTGAGGAATTCAAGCGCAGCTATCCGAACGTCAATATCCAGATTCAGGCTGCTGGCTCCTCCACCGCGCCGCCCGCTCTGACCGAAGGCACCTCCAACATGGGCCCGATGAGTCGCCCGATGAAGGACAACGAGATCCAGGCCTTCGAAGAGAAGTATGGCTACAAGCCAACTGCCGTTCCGGTGGCCATCGACGCCCTGGCAGTGTTCGTGCACAAGGACAACCCGATCAAGTCGCTGGACATCGAGCAGGTCGACGCGATCTTCTCCAGCACCCGCCTGTGCGGTGGCGAGCAGGACATCAAGACCTGGGGCGACCTGGGTATGACCGGCGAGTGGGCGGCCAAGCCGATCCAGCTGTTCGGTCGCAACTCGGTATCCGGCACCTACGGCTACTTCAAGGAAGAAGCCCTGTGTAAAGGTGACTTCAAGTCGAACGTCAACGAGCAGCCGGGCTCGGCTTCCGTAGTGCAGTCGATCTCCAGCACCCTGAACGCCATTGGTTACTCGGGTATCGGCTACAAGACCTCCAGCGTCCGTGCCGTGCCGCTGTCCAAGGGTGGCGAGGCTTTCGAGGCCAACGAAGAGAACGCTCTGGCTGGCAAGTTCCCGCTGGCGCGCTTCTTCTACGTCTACGTGAACAAGGCGCCGAACAAGCCGCTGAGCCCGATCGACGCCGAGTTCCTCAAGCTGGTGCTCTCCAAGCAGGGCCAGGAAGTCGTGGTCAAGGATGGCTACATCCCGCTGCCGAAGAAGGTGGTCGACAAGACCATGCAGGACCTGGGTCTGTAAGACCCGCGTGACGGCCGGCGACGTAGCGCGCCGGTCATGCGCAGATGCCCGCCACGCGAAACGCGCTGGCGGGCTTCGTCGCGTCACCTGGCTGTAATTTTTCTGTCACACAGCTTCATTAGATTAGGCGCCCCGAAGGGCCGCTCAGGCCCAGGAGCCCTGGCATGAACGACATGGAAAACATGACCGCGAATTCCGATGTGCAACGGCTGGACTTCAACACGCCGGCGCTGCAACGCAAGCGCCGCATCCGCGCGCTGAAAGATCACCTGGCACGCTGGTACGTGTCCATCGGCGGTCTGGCGGTGCTGGTCGCCATTACCCTGATCTTCTTCTACCTGGCGCAGGTCGTACTGCCAATGTTCCAGGGCGCCGAGCTGGAAAGCCGCGCGGCGCAGCAACCGGCCTGGTTGGCCGATGCCGGCGAGCCGCTGCTGCTGGCGGTGGAGGAGCAGAACCAGGTCGCAATGCGCCTGGGTTCCGACGGGCAGGTGCGCTTCTTCGGGCTGAGCGACGGTGCACTGCTGTCGAGCAAGACGTTGCCGCTGCCAGCCGGCAGCCGTGTCGTCTCGGTGGGGCAGGACACGCCAAGCACACGCCGGCTGGTGCTGGGCCTGGATAACGGCCAGGCGCTGGTGCTCGAGCACAACTACAAAGTCACCTACCCAAACAATAAGAAGACCATCACCCCCGAACTCGCTTATCCCTTCGGTGAGGAGCCGCTGCAGCTCGACCCCGAGGGTCGCCCGATCGATCAGGCCGCCATCAGCCTGAACGGCAAGACGTTGCTCGTTGCCGGCGCTACCGGCACGGCATTGCACGCTCAGCGCATCGCCAGCAGCGAAAACCTGATGACTGGCGAGGTGACGCTGGAGCAGGAACGCCTCAATCTGCCGCAACTGGCCGAGCCGATTCGCCAGCTGCTGCTCGACCCGCGGCATATGTGGCTCTACGCAATCAGCGGCAAGGCCAGCGCGGATGTCTTCGACCTGCGCCGCAAGCAGCTCAATGGTCGCTACAAGCTGGTTGGCGACGGCAGCGAGATCACCACGATCAGCCCGCTGCTGGCGGGCATATCGCTGATGATCGGCGACTCCAAGGGTGGCATCGGCCAGTGGTTCATGGTGCGCTCCGCCGACGGCCAGGCGGAGTTGAAGAACGTACGCAACTTCAAGCTGGGCAGCAGCCCGATCCGCCAGATCCTGCCGGAGGAGCGCCGCAAGGGCTTCCTCGCGCTGGATGACGCCGGCAGCATCGGCATTTTCCACAGCACCGCGCATCGCACCTTGCTCAAGGAACAGGTCGCTGAAGGCGCCGCTTTGGCTGCCATGTCGCCGCGTGCCACGCGCCTGCTGGTGGAGTCGGAGCAGGGTCTGCAGCGCTTCGTGATCGACAACCCGCACCCGGAAATCTCCTGGAGTGCGCTGTGGGGCAAGGTCTGGTACGAGAGCTATCCGGAGCCTGACTACGTCTGGCAATCGACCTCGGCCAATGGCGACTTCGAACCCAAGCTGAGCCTTGCGCCACTGGCGTTCGGTACGCTCAAGGCGGCGTTCTACGCGATGCTGCTGGCAGCCCCGCTGGCGATCTGTGCGGCGTTCTACACCGCCTACTTCATGGCGCCCAGGCTGCGCAGCAAGGTCAAGCCGATCATCGAACTGATGGAGGCGCTGCCGACGGTGATCCTTGGCTTCTTTGCCGGCCTGTTCCTGGCGCCGTTCCTGGAAAACCACCTGCCGGGCATCTTCAGCCTGCTGTTGCTGATGCCGGTCGGCATTCTCTTCGCCGCCTGGACCTGGAGCCGCCTGCCGCAGGCCGTGCGTCTCGCGGTGCCGGATGGCTGGGAAGCCATGCTGCTGATCCCGGTGATC
>DNMQ01000482.1:0-1013 GCA_003488145.1 Pseudomonas sp. | reverse complement strand
GGCACCCATTACCGCGTGCTCTTCCTCGCCGCGCTGGTACTGCTGATGTTCACCTTCGTGATGAACACCCTCGCCGAGCTGATTCGTCAGCGTCTGCGTGGCAAGTACGCCAGCCTGTAAACCAGATTTCGCAGAAGGTATCGATCCGTGAAAAAGGATTCGTTGAACACTTGGGTCAAGAGCGGCACACCCTGGATCTGGATGAACGCCGGCGCGGTGTCCATCGCCGTGATCATGACCCTGGGGCTGCTGGCGATCATCGCCGTGCGCGGTCTGGCGCACTTCTGGCCGGCCGATGTGATCGTCGCCGACTACAGCATGCCGGGCGCCGAGATGCGCGTGCTGGCCGGTGAGGTGGTCCAGGCTGAAGAGGTGCCGCGCGCGCGTCTGGCGGCCAGCGGCCTGCCGGTGAACGTCGAAGGCGGCGAGTTCATGACTCGCGAGCTGCTCAAGGTCGGCAACCGTGAGGTGTACGGCGCGGATTTCTCCTGGGTGGTCGGTGAGTGGCTGAGCAACCAGCGTACACCCGTCGAGCTGATGGTGCTGGAGCGCCGTGAGTGGGGCAATTTCTATGGCTACCTGCTCAACGTGAAGGAAGCTGGCCAGCTGGTCGCCGAGGGAGAAGGCGCCTGGAACGAGTTGCAGGCACGCATCGACCGCGTCGACCAGCTGCACACGCAGATCTCTCGTATCGAAAAGGTGGAGATCGGCCGCATCAACCACGGCCTCGAGCGTCTGCGCCTGAAGACCCGTCAGCTGGAGCTGAATGATCGCCTGGACGCGGCTGCCCAGGCCGATCTGGACGCCGAGCGCGCCCAGTGGGATGCCGAGTACCGGGTGCTGGAAGAAAAGCTGGTCGCCCTGCAGCAGCAGTTCAACCGCGACAGCATCACGGTGCGCACGGCCGACGGCCGCGAGCAGGAGATCACCCTGGGCAAGGTGGTGCGGGCGTTCCAGCCCAATGCCATGTCGACGCCGCAGAAGCTGATGTTCTACTTCGCCAAGCTGTGGGA
>DNMQ01000481.1 GCA_003488145.1 Pseudomonas sp. | reverse complement strand
CGGATGGTCAGCTTGACCCATCTGGCGCTGCCGCTCGAGATGGTCGGTGCTTGGCCTGCCGCGAGAGCGGGGCGCCAGCGCAGAAAGGTCAGCGTCGGGTAGATGGACAGGACGGCGACGACTACGAACAAACCGACCTTGGCGTGAAAGAAGCTGTTCTTCAGATAGTAGTCCAGTCCCTTGCCGTAGAAGACCGCCCGGGCGATGCCGCTCGCCAGCACGGCCGCGGCCGTGATGCCAAAGGCTATATCGATGCGGAACAGGCTGCGCGCGCGCTCCAGCGTCAGCGGCTGGCGGAACAGCTGATGCTCCAGCAGCAACAGGGCAAAGAGCAGGAGGATCGCCAGAAAGTGCAGGTAGGCGGCAATGGCATAGGCCATGTTCAGCGTCCTTCGGAATGGGTGGTGCCAGGCGTGCTCATGGTAAACCAGGCGCTGCGGCGCTGCAGACGCAAGGCGAGCACGCCCAGGCAGATGCCACGCGTCAGCATGAAGGCGAGAAACGCCAGCCACAAGCCGTGATTGCCAAGCCCTTGCAGCAGCCAGCCCAGTGGCAGCGTCAGGCCTACCGCTAGGAGCATGCTGTTGCGCATCTCCCGCGCGCGGGTTGCACCGATGAACAACCCGTCGAGCAGATAGCTCCAGACCGCAATCAGCGGCAACGCCGCCAGATAGGGCAGGTAGATCAGCGCGGTCGCGCGGACCTCGGGAATGTCGGTCTGCAGCTGGATAAATAGGTGGCCGCCAAGCAGGAAGAACAGGCCGAAGGCGACGCTGGCCAGCAACGACCAGCCCCCGGCGACCACCATCACTCGCTGCAGTGCGTCGCGGTTGCGGGCACCGATGGCATGCCCGGCCAAGGCTTCCACGGCATGAGCCAATCCATCGAGGGCGTGCGCGGTCAGCAGCAGGCCGTTGAGCAGCAGCGCGTTGGCGGCGACCGTCGCATCGCCTAGCCGCGTGCCCTGTACCGTCACCAGGAAAAACACCAGTTGCAGCGCCAGCGAGCGAAGGAAGATGTCGCGGTTGACCGCTATCAGCGGCCGCCAGCTCAACCAGCGGCGCAGCGCGCGGGTATCGACTCGACCGGGATAGCGGGCCAGTGCGTTGCGGGTGAGCGCCAGGCCGAGCAGCGCGCCGCTCCATTCGGCGATCACCGAGGCGCGTGCGGCGCCGGCCACGCCCCAGTCGAGGCCGAGCACGAACCACAGGTCCAGCGCCACGTTGATCAGATTGGTGGTCAGCAGGATGGCCAGTGGCGCGCGCGCATTCTGCGTGCCGAGGAACCAGCCGATCAGCGCATAGCTGGCCAGCGCCGCGGGCAGGCCGAACAGCCGCGTGTGGAAATAATCACGGGTGAGTTCGTCCAGTTCGGCCGAGGGCTGCATGAGCTGCAGGGCCGCGCCTTTCAGCGGCACGCCGAGCACCCCGAGCAACAGCGCGAAACCCAGGGCCAGCAGCAATCCCTGTAACAAGATCTGGCGAAGGGCGCCGCCGTCGTTGCGACCAGCGGCCTGGGCGGCGAAGCCCGTCGTGCCCATGCGCAGAAAGCCCATCACCCACACCAGCAGCGTATACAGGCTACCGCCGACCGCCACTGCGCCCAGCTGATGCGCGTGCGGCAGATGGCCGATTACGCTGCTGTCCACCAGTGCGACCAGCGGAACGGATAGGTTCGACAGGATCATCGGCGCCGCCAGCGCCCACACCTTGCTGTGGGTTGGGGCGTGGCGCCAGGCGGCAAGCATGCTGGACATTACGGGCCTCCGGGACGGCCCGGCACTATACGCGGCATGCAATGAAAGAGGGAAAGTCCGAGCTTTAGGCTGCGCGTCAGTGAATCAACCAGCTCAGCAGCCACAGCCCGAGGAACAGCCAGATCAGCCCGCCGATGATCGAGCCGCGAAAGAACGCGCGGACCGCCGCAACCAGCAACAGCAGGCCGATCGCCAGTGCTACCAGGCTGATCAGCGAGCGGTCCATGCCCAGCGTACGCGACAACCCCTCGAGGAAATTGTGTCCGGCCCTGGCAAACAGGCCGAAGAAGTCGCCCAGCGCCTCGACGATGAAACGTATGACCGCGCCCAGCGCCTGTCCCAGCCATTCGAAGAATCCTTCTACCCGCATGTATCACTCTCCTGAACGTTCGATTGCGGTGCCCAAGCACGGCTCTGCGCATTGGGCTCTCGAGTGCGCCCGAGAGTTCCGAACGGTCGCCGCTGCGCTGGAACCACCAGGGCAGGAGGCGGTCGGAATGTCGCTGTGAGTCCTTAGCGTATCGTGCGTTCCCGACCTTCATGCAACTGCAACAAGCGCCAGGCAGCCTGCCTACCATTCCCAGAACGAGAAGACCAACGATGCTGGCCATTGCCAGAGCGCGCCTGGAACGAATCAAGACACTGCGCCCGGCCTGGGCCTATGGCTGCGTCTTTTTCGGCCTGCTCTACGTTGTCACCGCCACTCATCTGGATGAGCGGCTGTTCTATACGCTGAAAACCACCTGGCATGAAAGCAGCTGGGAAAGGCACAGCCTCTGGCTACCCGAATACCGGGTGAAGATCGACGCGCTGCCGGTGGCCACGGTGGAAGACAATCTTTCCGGGCTGACCTATGACGAACGCCGCGATCATCTCTGGGGCGTCGTCAATAACCCCGAAGAGCTGCTGGCGCTGGACAAGGATGGCGGCTTCCTCGCGCGCTACCCGCTGCGCGGGTTCCAGGACGTCGAGGGCGTGACCTATCTGGGTGATGACCTGCTGGTGTTGACCGAGGAGCGCAAGCAGTCGCTGGTGATCGTGCAGGTTCCCAGGATTGCCGGGCCGCTGCAGCGTACCGACGCCCGCTCCATCACCCTGGCTCTGAACGACGAGGACAATACCGGTTTCGAGGGCGTCGGGTACGACCGCGCCGGTGATCGGCTGTTCGTGGTCAAGGAGCATTCACCGCGCAAGCTCTACGAGATCCAGGGCATCAAGCGCAGTCTGGCAGGTGACATGAACATCAAGATCATCGACCGTGAGGCCTGGATCGAGAAGCTGGACATGGCCAGTGATCTGTCCTCGGTGCACTTCGACGAGCGTACCGGCCATCTGGTGCTGCTCAGCGACGAGGCGAAGATGATGCTGGAACTCGATGCCGAGGGCGAGCTGGTCAGCTTCCGCTCGCTCTGGAGCGGGTTTGCCGGACTCGAGCGCAGCGTGCCGCAGGCCGAAGGGATGACCTTCGATGCACAGGGCAATCTCTATCTGGTCAGCGAGCCCAACCTGTTCTACGCCTTCGAGCACGAGTGACGCCCGCCGCGCACCTGCTAGCCGCGCTGGATCAGCCAGACGCCGGCGAAGATCAGCAGCAGACCGGAGACCTTGCCGAAGCTGATGCTGGACTGGCGAAAGCCGGCCCAGCCGAAGTGATCCAGCAGCAAGGCGACGAACAGCTGGCCGGCCAGCAATAGCGCCATGAACAGCAACGCTCCCGTGCGCGGTGCGGCGAAGGCGGCCGTGGCGATGAAAAAGGCCCCCAGCAGCCCACCACACCAGTGCCACCAGTGCAGGCCCTTCAGCGTCTGCAACGCCGGGATATCGCGCTGGACTGCCACGATGACGAACAGCGCCAGTGTGCCCACGGTAAACGAAAGCAGTGCCGCGCCCATCACGTTGCCGAGGTGACGCGCGACCTGGCCGTTGATTCCGGCCTGCAGGGGCAGCATCGCGCCGGCAATGAACGGAAGGGTGAGTAACCACCAGGCAACGGCAGGCATTTCGGATCTCCGGAATCAGGGCGCGACAGTATGGCGAGCCGGGATACGACTCGCCATAGCGGGACAGCGGTTCGCTGCGCTTGGCTCAGCGCGGCGGGTATTGCGACAGCACCCGTGTCACCAGCTCGCGCATGCTGCCGGCGCGTTGCTCGGGGGTGCCTTGGCGGTTGCTCAGGGTCTGCTCGGCGCTGCCGCGCCAGACCAGTTTGCCGTCAGCGGCGTCATACAGGTCGATCTGCAGCGTGCCGACCTGGTAGTCGATGGTGCGGGTGTCGGTGAACATCGGCCCACCCCAGTAGCCGTACCAGGGATTGCCCCAGGCGCCGGAGGTGGTCGTGTACTGCTGGGTGCGCTGGTCGACGATGTACCAGGCCTGCACCTTGAGGTCCGCCGCTTTGCCGGCCTTGGCGGGACGCAGTCCCTGCTGATCGAGCTGTTCGGCGATCGCCGCGCGGATGCGTTGTTCGGTGAGGTCGCTTTTGATTCGTGGATCGTCAGGCCGGTACTGCAGCGCCGGTTCCTGCCAGCTCCAAGCCCGATAGGCCGAGAAATCCCGCGTCGGATCGAAATCGCGCTGCACCTGTGGGCCCTGGCAGGCGGCTAGCGCGAAGAGCAGAGGTATCAGCAACAGGCAGCGCAACATGATCGTTCTCCGGGGGTGGAATCTGTTCAGTCTAGGCCTCGGCGCGGTGCTGAGTCTGCATCGCCGTCACGCTCAGCGCGGCGGGTAGTCCGCCAGCGCCCGCTGCACCGCCTCGCGCAGCGCATCCTGCTGCTTGGCGCGGCTACCGCCGCTACGTGCTTCGGCGCGATTGCTCCAGATCGATTGGCCGGAAGCCGCGTCGAACATCTCGATACGCACCGAGAGCACCTCTTCCTCGTAGTTACGCACGATGGGTACGCTTGTCCCCACGCCATAACCTGAGCCGTACCCGTAGCCACCACCGTAGCGGCCTACGCCGACATGCGGGCCGTAATCATCGTAAGTCTGCCGAATGCGGGTCTCCTTGCTGGCGCGGGCGCTGATCAACAGCTCGCCCTTGCGCTCGGCCTGCGCAGGGCGCAAGCCGAGTTGATCGAGCGCGCCGGCGACCATTTCCTGCAGCTCCTCGCCGGTGATCGACGCGGTGCCGGCTGGTGGTGCTTGCCAGCTCCAGTTCTGGTAGCTGGAGAAGTCCCTTGGCGCCGCCGGATAGACCGGTGACTGGATCTGCTCGATAGGTGGCGCCGGAGGAATCGGCGCGGATTCGTCGGTATAGGGGTTCTGGCTCTGGCAGGCTGCAAGGCCCAGGCAGAGCACCGGCAGCATGGCGCGGATCGACATCGGTACCTCCCGGTCGGCTCAGAGCGGCCGACACATCCAGTGCAGGTAGCGCCCGAGACCGGCAAATTGTGGATGGCGGCGGTAGGCCAGCTCCATCTCGATCAGTTCGGCCGGCTCGGTGCGGGCCTGGAAATCGGCGGGCATGTAGTCATGGAATACGCGCACGCCACTGGTTGTTTCGACCTGCCAGTGCGGTGCGAGTTGCGCCGCCAGCTCGCGTGGGTCCAGCGGCTGCTGAGGCGTCAGGCTCTGGCGCTCGCCGGCATAGGTCTGGCTGCGCAACTTCTTGAAATGGCCCTTGAGCAGGTTGCGGTAGATCAGCGCGTCGCGGTTGTAGAAGGCCAGCGATAGCCAGCCATCGGCCGATGTCAGGCGATGCAGCACCGGCAGGATCGCCTGGGGCTCGGCCAGCCATTCCAGTACCGCGTGGCAGATCACCAGATCGAAGCGGCCTTCGACCTGGCTTTCGACTGTCTGCCAGGGCGCCTGAATGAAGGTTGCCTGCTGGCCGGCTGCGGCAAACTGTTTGCGCGCGCCTTCCAACATCGGCTCTGCCGGTTCTGCCAGGGTCACATCATGGCCCTGCTGGGCCAGCCACAGGCTCATATGGCCGAGGCCGGCGCCGATATCCAGCACCCGCAGTGGCCGTTGCGGCAGGGCTTCCGTCAGGTCGGCCTGCAGCACGGCAAGGCGGATCGCGCCTTTGGCGCCGCCGTAGATCTTCTCGGCGAAGCGCGTCGCCAGCTCGTCGAAATGCCGATCGCTCATCGGGCGAACCGCCGCTCGTTGTCGGCCAGCTTGGCCAGCAGCGCCTGTTCCATATCGATGCCCAGCTCGCTGCACATCAAGAGCAGGTACATGAGGATGTCGCCGACTTCCTGACCGGCATGCTCAAGTTTGTCGGCTGAGAGCTGGCGCGACTCGTCCTCGGTCTGCCACTGGAAGATTTCCACCAGCTCGGCCATTTCCACGCTGGCGGCCATGGCGAGATTCTTGGGGCTGTGAAAGCGTTGCCAGTCGTTCTGATCGCGGATGGCGTGCAGGCGTTGGGTGATCTGTTCGATGTTCATCTGGGAGGGTGGGCGTGTTCGAAAGACGACAAGCTTCCGCCAGCGCGGCAGCGCCCGCAAGGGGCGGATCAGAGACGCCGCACTTTCAGCTCACGCTCGATGGCGATCACGCCGGGACGGTAATCGCCCTGCTCTATGGCGCGGATTGCCTGTTCCAGGGTTTGCTCGGCGATCTGCTCGTGCTGCTGGGAAATCGCATTGACCCGGATCGGCAGGAAATCCAGCAACTGCGCGTCACCAAAGGTCGCCAGCCGCAGCTGCTCTGGCCACAGCAGGTTCCGCTCGCGCAGCGCATCGAAGACGCCTTCGAGCAAGACGTAGGCGGTGGTGATCAGCGCATCGGGCAGCGGGCCACGGTCCAGCAGGGCGAGCATCTGTTCACGGCCGCACGCACGGCTGAACTGTTCGGCCTGCAGGATGCTGACCTGACCGCTGTGCTGCGTCAGTGCCTGGCGAAAACCTTCCTCGCGCTGCTGGCTGATGGGCAATGCCGGGCGTGCGCTGATCAGGGCGATATGGGCGGCGGCCGGAACTGCCAGCGAGCGGGTGAGCAGGGCGGCCGCTTCGCAATCATCGCTGACCACCGAGCAGAAATGCTCGGCGTCCAGCGCACGGTCGAGGGCGATCACCGGCGTGCCAGCCGCCTGCACCTTGCGATAGCTCTGGTCGTCGACTGGTAGGCAGCTGGCGACGATCAGCGCATCGCAGCGGCGCGAGCGCAGCAGCTGGATGACCTGGCGCTCGGTGTCCGGCTCGTCGTCGGTGCCGGCGATCAGCAGCTGGTAGCCGCGCTGCCGCGCGCGCTGCTCGAGCAGTTTGGCCAGACGTGCGTAGCTGGGGTTTTCCAGATCCGGAACGATGAAGCCGAGGGTGCGCGACTGCCCTCGGCGCAGGCCGGCAGCCTGCTGGTCGAGCTGAAAGCCCTGCTGTTCGGCCACGGCCATCACCCGTTCGACCGTGGCCACGCTGATACGGCGCTGCGCGGCCTTGCCATTGAGCACATAGCTGGCGGTGGTTACCGAAACGTTGGCGAGGCGGGCGATGTCGGTCAGTTTCAACAGAGGGTCCTGAGACGGGTGGTATGAACTCGGGCTTCTAGAATTACCCAATATCGCGTAATGTGCCAGTCTTAGGTGAAACGTTTCAGCAGTGTATCGGTCTGAAGCGCCAGCCCAGGATTCGGGCAAAGCCGGCGCGACCGTCGGCCACAACAATCGCGAGCCCCGCAGGAGTTCTCCATGCTTGAGTTGAATGCACAGCACATCCACATGCATCAGGCCGCGGCGGACAAGCCAGCGGCGCTGGCCCTGCTGGGTGAAGTTCTGGTCGCCGACGGGCTGGTCGCGCCGGGTTATCTGGACGGGCTGCGTGCGCGTGAAGCGCAGGGCTCGACCTTTCTCGGTCAGGGCCTTGCGATTCCCCATGGCACGCCGGAAACCCGTGATCAGGTGTTCACCACCGGCGTGCGGCTGCTGCATTTTCCGGCCGGCGTCGACTGGGGCAACGGCCAGCTGGTGTATCTGGCCATCGGTATCGCTGCGCGTTCCGACGAACACCTGCGCCTGCTACAGCTGCTGACCCGAGCATTGGGTGAAGGTGATCTGAGCGAGGAGCTGCAGAAAGCCGAAAGCCCGGAAGCCATCATCGACCTCCTGCAAGGTGCGCCACAGGCGCTGGCGCTGGATGGCGAGCTGGTCTCGCTGGGTGTCGCTGCGGATGATTTCGACGAGCTGGCCTGGCAGGGCGTCAAGCTGCTCAAGCGCGCGCAGTGCGTGGAGCCGGGTTTCAACGCCAGTCTGCCGCTTGGCCAGGCGCTGCCGCTGGGGGATGGCCTCTGGTGGCTGAGTAGCGAGCAGGCGGTACAAAGCCCGGGGCTCGCGTTCGTCACGCCAACCTCTAGCCTTGAGCATTTGGGCCAGCCGCTGAATGGCCTGTTCGTGCTGGCCAGCCTGGGCGAAGCGCATCAGGTCATGCTTGAGCGACTGTGCAATCTGTTGATCGAAGGGCGCGGCCAGGAGCTGAGCCAGGCGACTTCCAGCCGCGTGGTGCTCGAAGCGCTGGGCGGCGAGGTGCCGGCAGATTGGCCCAGCGCTCAGGTGCCGCTGGCCAACGCCCATGGATTGCATGCGCGCCCGGCCAAGGCGCTGACCGAAGTGGCTCAAGCTTTCGATGGCGAGATTCGCGTGCGGCTGGCTGGCAGTGAGAGCGCAGGGGTATCGGCCAAGAGCTTGAGCAAGTTGCTGGCCATGGGTGCGCATCGTGGTCAGATGCTGGAATTCATGGCCGAACCTCCCATTGCCGACGATGCGTTGCCGGCGCTGGTGCGCGCCGTGGAAGACGGGCTGGGCGAGGACGTCGAGCCCTTGCCGGCCGCGGGTGAGGTGGAGCAACCGGTCATCGCCATGCAACCCGATGAATCGGCCATCGAGCATGACGCCTTGCGCGCGGGCGACCAGCTGAATGGCATTGCTGCCTCGCCGGGCATCGCCATCGGCCCTGTGCTTGTGCGTAAACCACAGGTGATCGACTACCCCAAGCGCGGCGAGTCCCCTGTAGCAGAGTTGCAGCGTCTGGATGCCGCGCTGAAAGGCGTGCACGACGAGATCGGCACGCTGATCGAAGCGAGTCAGGTCGCCAGCATCCGCGACATCTTCACCACCCATCAGGCCATGCTGCGCGACCCGGCGCTGCGCGAGGAAGTCCAGGCGCGTCTGCAAAAAGGTTTGAGTGCCGAAGCCGCCTGGATGGAGGAAATCGAAATTGCGGCGCAGCAGCAGGAGGCCTTGCACGACAAGCTGCTGGCCGAACGTGCAGCCGATTTGCGTGACGTTGGGCGTCGCGTGCTGGCCTGCCTGACTGGTGTGGAAGCCGATCAGGCCCCGGATGAACCCTACATCCTGGTGATGGACGAGGTGGCGCCTTCGGACGTCGCCACTCTCAACGCCCAGCGCGTCGCAGGCATTCTTACCGCTGGCGGCGGTGCCACTTCGCACAGCGCCATCATCGCCCGCGCGTTGGGCATTCCGGCCATCGTCGGTGCTGGGCCGGGTGTGCTTGGGCTAGCGCCAAACACCTTGCTGCTGCTTGACGGCGAGCGCGGTGAACTGCTGGTCGCCCCAACCGATGCGCAGCTGGAGCAGGCCCGCAACGAGCGCGCCACCCGCGAGGAGCGCAAGCGCCTGGCAAATGAGCGTCGCCTGGAGCCGGCTATCACCCGTGACGGTCATCATGTCGAGATCGCTGCCAACATCGGCGCTGCCGGCGAAACCCCGGAGGCCGTGGCGATGGGCGCCGAAGGCATTGGCCTGCTGCGTACCGAATTGGTGTTCATGAACCATTCCCAGGCGCCGGATCAGGCGACTCAGGAAGCCGAGTACCGCCGCGTGCTGGAAGCCCTCGAAGGGCGTCCGTTGGTGGTACGTACGCTGGATGTCGGCGGGGACAAACCGCTGCCGTACTGGCCGATGCCCGCCGAGGAAAACCCCTTTCTTGGCGTGCGCGGCATTCGCCTGAGCCTGCAACGCCCGGACATCCTCGAAACCCAGCTGCGTGCCTTGCTCGCATCGGCCGATGGCCGCCCGCTGCGGATCATGTTCCCCATGGTCGGCAATATCGACGAGTGGCGCACCGCCAAGGCCATGGTCGACCGCCTGCGCGTTGAGCTGCCGGTGGCCGATCTGCAGGTCGGCATCATGATCGAGATCCCCTCAGCAGCTTTGATCGCGCCGGTGCTGGCGCAGGAAGTCGACTTCTTCAGCATCGGCACCAATGACCTGACGCAATACACCCTGGCCATCGATCGCGGCCATCCGACGCTCTCCGGCCAGGCCGACGGCTTGCATCCGGCGGTATTGCGTCTGATCGGCATGACCGTCGAGGCCGCCCATGCCCACGGCAAGTGGGTGGGCGTCTGTGGTGAGCTGGCCGCCGATGCGCTGGCGGTACCGATGCTCGTGGGCTTGGGCGTGGACGAACTGAGCGTTTCGGCGCGCAGCATCGCCCTGGTGAAGGCGCGGGTCCGCGAGCTGGATTTCACGACCTGCCAGAGGCTGGCCCAGCAAGCCTTGATGCTGCCCGGCGCCCATGAAGTCCGCGCCTTTGTCGGGGAGCACTGCTGATGGCTCGTGTTCTCACTGTCACCCTTAACCCGGCCCTGGACCTAACCGTGCAGCTGTCCGCGCTGCGCCTGGGTGAAGTCAATCGCAGCGAAAGCCTGCAGGTGCATGCCGCCGGTAAGGGGCTCAACGTCGCGCAGGTGCTGGCCGACCTCGGCCATCAGTTGACCGTCACCGGCTTTCTCGGCGAGGGCAATCCTCTGGCCTTTGAGCAGCTGTTCGCCGCGCGTGGATTTGCCGACGAATTCGTCCGCGTGCCGGGCGATACCCGCAGCAACATCAAACTGGCCGAAGCGGGCGGGCAGGTCACCGACATCAACGGCCCGGGGCTCAAGGTGAGCGAGGCGCAGCGCGCGGAGTTGCTGACACGGCTCCAGCGGCTGGCGCCCGCTCATGACCTCGTGGTCGTCGCCGGCAGCTTGCCGCGGGGCATCGACAGCCAGTGGTTCGTGGAGATGCTGAACACCCTCAAAGCGCTCGGCGCGCGGGTGGCGCTGGATACAAGTGGCGCCGCATTGCGTGACGGGCTGGCCGCCACGCCCTGGTTGATCAAGCCCAACGAGGAAGAGTTGGCCGAGGCCCGTGGCGTCGAACTCAACGAGTCGGCAGCGCTGACAGCCGAAGCGCGACGACTGCAAGCCGAAGGCATCGAGCACGTGGTTATTTCGCAGGGCGCCAATGGCGTCAGCTGGTTCTCGCCAGGCGCCACGCTGCACGCCAATCCGCCCAAGGTTCAGGTCATCAGCACCGTCGGTGCGGGTGACTCACTGCTGGCCGGCATGCTCCACGGTCTGCTGGCCGGCTGGCCGGCCGAACGCACCCTCACACAGGCCACTGCCATCGCCGCGCAAGCGGTTGGGCAGGTCGGCTTTGGCATCACCGACACGGATGGACTTGCGGACCTGGAGGCCAGGGTCCGGCTCCAGCCGCTGAGCCAATAAATCGAACAAGAGGTGAAGGAATGAATCTTCTCATCGTCACGGCCTGCCCCAACGGAATGGTCACCAGCGTGCTGACTTCACGCCTGCTCGAAGCGGCCGCCCATCGTCTGGGCTGGTCGACTGCCGTGGAAGTCCACGATCCCAAGGCCATCGGTTCGCCGCTGACGCCCGCACAGATCGCCAATGCCGATCTGGTGGTGGTGGTGAAGACTGGGCCGTTGTCGCTGCAACGCTTCATCGGCAAGCGCGTCGCGCAATCCACGCCATCCGAGGCGCTGCTCGACCCGGAAGCCTTCCTGCGCAGCTCGGCCGATACGGCGAGCGAACTGCAGCAGGTCGACGAAGCGGATGCCGCGCACACCAGCGGCAAGCCCAGATTTGTCGCCATCACCGCTTGCCCGACCGGCGTGGCGCACACCTTCATGGCGGCTGAAGCCCTGCAGCAGGCCGCGATCCGCAAGGGTTACGACCTGCAGGTGGAAACCCGCGGTTCGGTGGGTGCGCGCAACGTGCTGGAAGCGGACGCCATCGCCGCGGCCGACGTGGTGCTGCTGGCTGCGGATATCGAGGTGGATGTCACCCGTTTCGCCGGCAAGCGCGTGTTTCGCTGCGGTACTGGCGTGGCCCTCAAGCAACCCGATGCGACCCTGGATCGCGCGCTGGAAGAAGGCGCGGTGCTCGCTGGAGGCGCCGCTGCCAGCGCAAGTGGCGAACAGAAGGGCGAGAAGGCTGGCGTCTACAAGCACCTGCTGACCGGCGTGTCCTACATGCTGCCGATGGTGGTGGCGGGCGGTCTGTTGATCGCGCTGTCGTTCGTATTTGGCATCGAGGCATTCAAGGAGGAGGGCACGCTGGCCGCCGCGCTGATGAAGATCGGTGGCGAAACGGCCTTCCAGTTGATGGTGCCGCTGCTGGCGGGATACATCGCCTATTCCATCGCGGATCGCCCGGGTCTGGCGCCGGGCATGATCGGCGGCTTGCTGGCCGGCACCCTCGGCGCGGGCTTTATCGGCGGGATAATCGCGGGCTTTGTGGCGGGCTACGCGGCCAAGGCAGTGAGCCGCTGGATTCCCTTGCCGGCGAGCATCGAATCGCTCAAGCCGATCCTGATCATTCCGTTGCTGGCGAGCCTGGTAACCGGTCTGGTGATGATTTACGTGGTCGGCACGCCGGTGGCGAAGATGCTCGCCGGGCTGACCGAATTCCTCGACACCATGGGCACCTCCAACGCCATCCTGCTCGGTCTGCTGCTCGGCACCATGATGTGCGTCGACCTTGGCGGGCCGGTGAACAAGGCCGCTTATGCCTTCTCCGTCGGGCTGCTCGCATCCCAGAGTTACGCGCCGATGGCCGCAACCATGGCGGCGGGGATGGTGCCGCCAATCGGCATGGGCATCGCCACGCTGATCGCCCGACGCAAATTCGCCCAGACCGAGCGCGAAGCTGGCAAGGCCGCGCTGGTGCTGGGCTGCTGCTTCATTTCCGAAGGCGCGATTCCGTTCGCTGCGAAAGACCCGTTGCGGGTGATTCCGGCCAGCATCGCCGGTGGTGCGCTGACCGGCGCGCTGTCCATGGCCTTCGGCGCAAAGCTGCTGGCGCCCCATGGCGGGCTGTTCGTGCTGCTGATCCCTAACGCCATCAATCACGCGCTGTTGTATCTGGCTGCAATCCTCGCCGGCAGCTTGGTAACCGGGGTGATCTACGCAGTACTCAAACGGCCTGAAACGCAGCCGCTCAGCGTCGGGGCAACGGCGTAAGCGGTCGCCAAACGGCTGAACTAAAGCCCTGCCTATCGTATCCACTAAAAGCTGGCGAGACTTTGTGTCAGAAAGTTTCGCCAGCTTTTTGCTTTTTGCTTTTTGCTTTTTGTTTTGAAGATGAATTGGCTGGAGAGCGTTGCATGAGTATCGATTACGGGCCGCGGCCCATGCGCATCACCCTGACCGCCGTGGTGGTTCTGCTGCTGGGAGCGCTGATGGCGGTCGGTGGCGGCTACCTCGCAATGCTGGGTGGCTCCTGGTACTACCTGCTGGCCGGCATCGGACTGCTGGGCGTGGCCGGCCTGTTGTTCGCTCGACGCCGCGCCGCGATCTGGCTCTACGCGGTGCTACTGCTGGCGACGCTGGCGTGGACGCTGTACGAAGTCAGCTTCGACTGGTGGCAGCTGGCGCCGCGAATCGACCTCTGGTGCATCCTCGGGCTCTGGCTGATTCTGCCGTTCATCAATCGTTACGTGGGCGGCCGACTGGTCTGGCGTGATGGCGCCAGTGGGTTGCTCGGCTTGGGGCTGCTGGCCGGCGCGCTGATCGCGGGGTACTCGCTGACCCAGGATTACCACTCGATCACGGGTGAATTCAGCGACGCGCAGATGCAGGGCTCGAATCCAGAGGGGCAGGCCGGTCGGGTTGCCAGCGAATGGAAAGCCTACGGCGGCTCCGACCGCGGCGATCGTTACTCGACGGCCGATCTGATCACGCCGGACAACGTCGGCAAGTTGAAAAAGGCCTGGGAGTTCCACACCGGTGACCTTTCCGGCGAGGGTGACCCCGGCGAGATCACCTATCAGGTGACGCCGTTGAAGGTTGGCGACAATCTGTTCATCTGCACGCCGCACAGCATCGCCATCGCCGTCGATGCCGACAGCGGTGAGGAGCGCTGGCGCTTCGACCCGAGCATCAACCGCGATGCCGAGTACTACCAGCACATGACCTGCCGTGGCCTGGCCTTCCATGACGCCAACGCCTACGGGCCCGCAGCGACGGCGCCGTCCGACCAGCCCGTAGCGCGTTGCGCGCGGAGGCTGTTTTTGCCGACCAACGACGGCACTCTGGTCGCGCTGGATGTCGAGGACGGCAAGCCGTGCGAGGACTTCGGCAATGCCGGCGTGGTGGATCTGAAGGCTGGACTCGGTGAGGACGCTTTGGGCGTTTACCTGCCGACTTCACCACCGGTGGTGACCGAGAAGCTGGTCATCGTCGGCGGCTCGATCACCGACAACGGCGCGGTGGATTCACCCGGCGGCGTGATTCGCGCCTACGACGTGCGCAGCGGCGAGCTGGTATGGAATTTCGACCCGGGTAACCCGGACGCCACAGAGCCCTTGCCACCCGGCGAAACCTATGTGCGCAGCACGCCGAACTCCTGGACCATCGCCACTGCCGACGAGTCGCTGGGGCTGGTCTACATCCCCACCGGCAACCAGACCCCGGACCAGTGGGCGCAGCCGCGCACGCCGGAGTCCGAGCGTTTCACCGACACCCTGGTGGCGCTGGACCTGGCGACCGGCCAGGTGCGCTGGGAATTCCAGACTGTGCACCATGACCTCTGGGACCGCGACCTGCCATCGCAGCCGACGCTGGTGGATATCGAAGGCCCGCAAGGTCAGGTGCCGGCCATCATCCAGCCGACCAAGCGTGGCGATCTGTACATCCTCGACCGCCGTACCGGCGAGCCGATCGTGCCGGTGGAAGAGATGCCCGTGCCCCAAGGCACTGACTACGGCGAGTTCACCGCGCCGACCCAACCCGCATCGGCCGTCAGCTACGCCCCGCAAGAACCGCTGCGCGAGCGCGACATGTGGGGCGGTACGCCGCTGGATCAGATGATGTGCCGCATCCAGTTCCGCAAGCTGCGTTACGAGGGCGACTTCACGCCGCCGTCGGAGCAGGGCTCGCTGATCTATCCGGGTAACGTGGGTACTTTCAACTGGCCATCGGTGGCGGTCGATCCGAGCCGCCAGCTGCTGGTCGGCGCGCCGAATTACCTGGCCTTCATCTCGACCATGGTCAAGCGCAGCGAGGTCGACCCCGATGAGCGTACCGGCGGCGGCGAGACCGGCCTGCAGCCCAATCTGGGGGCGCCGTACATGGTGCGGCTGGAGCCGTTCATGTCGGTCATCGGCCTGCCGTGCCAGACGCCGCCATGGGGCTTCGTCACCGCGCTGGACCTGCGCAGCATGAAGAAGGTCTGGATGCACAAGAACGGCACCAGCCGCGACAGTGCGCCCTTGGGCATTCCCTTCCCGGTGGGTACGCCAGCACTGGGCGGGCCGATCGTCACCGCCGGCGGAGTGGCCTTTATGAGCGGAACGCTGGATTACTACCTGCGCGCCTACGATCTGCAGAACGGCAAGGAATTGTGGAAGGGCCGCCTGCCTGCTGGTGGCCAGGCGACTCCGATGACCTACGTGTCCGAGAAGACCGGCAAGCAGTACGTGGTGCAGATGGCCGGCGGGCATGGCTCGTTCGGCACCAAGCTGGGGGATTCCTTGATCGCGTGGACCCTTGAGGAGTAGGTGAAGTGGGGGCAGGTGGCGACGTCGACTGCGGCGCTCGACATAGCCACCAGCCCCTCACCCTAGCCCTCTCCCCGGAGGGGAGAGGGGACTGGGCCGGGTTGGGTTGCCGATCCGGTGCAGGGCGAAACGCATGATGTACCCGCTAGTTGCGGTTGGTTCGGTGGCTTCAATCAGGCCCTCTCTCGTCGTTGTGAAGAGGATGGGGAGGGCGGTCTTCGACCCCGGCCGGCATGGCTTGCTCGGTACCAAGCTGGGCGGTTTATTGATCGCGTGGACCCTTGAGGAGTAGGTGAAACGGGGCTGTGTGGGTTTTAGTTGCGACACTGGTCGTGGCCGCCAGCCCCTCACCCTAGCCCTCTCCCCCCGAGGGGCGAGGGGACTAGACCGCGCGGTTTTTCGTTCCGGGTGTAGGGCGATGCGCTTTAATGCGTGTCGGGCCGATCACAAAGGGTTCGGTGGCTTCATTCAGGCCCCCTCTCCCCGTTGGGGAGAGGGTTGGGGTTAGGGGCGCGGGACCCGATGCGGTGCAGGTTTTCAGTCAGACTCGGATTCAGGCCGGTGTATCGGTAATGCGGGGATGGGGTGCTTGGGTGAGAGCGTGCTGGTGGTTGTTGCAACTGCTTGGGCACAGCCCGCGCTCACTCCCCTCGCTTGCTCTGCACGGTCTGCATGAGCACAAGTGATCCGGCTCCCTCAGCTCCCTCTCCCCGTTGGGGAGAGGGTTGGGGTGAGGGGTACGGGTCTCAATCCAGCTCAAGATTTCAGTCAGAACACCCTCCAGATTCCGTATCACATCCAGATTGCTGAAGCGTAGAACCTCCAGCCCGTGGTGCCGCAGGTAGGCCGTGCGCAAACGGTCTTTCGCCAGACCAGCTTCGTCGAAGTGCTGACCGCCATCGAGTTCGACCACAAGGCGCAACTCTGCACAGTAGAAGTCCAGAACATACGGCGGACACGGATGTTGCTGACGAAATTTGAATCCTGCTAAACCGCGGTTGCGCAGCTGGCGCCACAGCAGGCGCTCGCAATCGGTGAGTTGGTATCGCAGGTGTCCGGCGAACTGGCGTTGTTCGGAGGAGGCGCGTTCGGTGGGCATTCACGGTCCTTGTGAAAAGACAGCCTCTCGCTTCCATGCGAGAGCGCATCTAAATGAGTGCAGCGGCAGTAATGCGCAGAATCAACTACGCCTGCTGTACCCCGCAGCAGGCGCATTCTTGGGTCAGTGATGCTCGCGTGTCGCCCTGAACTTCACATCCGGCCAGCGCTCTTCCATCAGGCTCAGGTTGACGCGGGTCGGGGCCAGGTAGGTGAGGCGGCCGCCGCCGTCCACCGCAAGGTTCTCGTAGGCCTTGTCCTTGAATTCCTTGCGCCTCTTCTCGTCGCTGCACTCGATCCAGCCCGCCTACCAGACATTTATTGCCTCGTAGGCGCACTCGACCTTGCATTCCTCCTTCAGGCGGCTGGCCACCACGTCGAACTGCAGCACGCACCCC
>DNMQ01000485.1 GCA_003488145.1 Pseudomonas sp. | reverse complement strand
CCAGGTGGCTGGTTGCCCATACCGGTCCGAATTTCGGATGCACGAAGTTGGCGCCACGGCCTGGGTGCGGAATCTTGCCGACATCGACCAGCGCGGCCATCTTGCGCTCTTTCGAGTCGATCACCGCAACTTTGTTGGAGTTGTTCGCTGCCGTCATGAAGTAGCGGTGGCTCACGTCCCAGCCGCCGTCATGCAGGAACGGCGCGGTGCCGATCATGGTGGTGGTCAGGTTGTTGATGTCTTCGTAGTTGACCAGCAGGACCTTACCGGTTTCCTTGACGTTGACGATGAACTCGGGGTGCTCGTGGGACGCGATGATCGCAGCCACGCGCGGCTCCGGGTGGTATTCCTGGGTACCGACGGTCATGCCGCGGGTGGAGACGATCTGCAGCGGCTCGAGGGTCTCGCCATCCATGATGGTGAACTGTGGCGGCCAGTAGTCGCCGGCGATCACGTACTTGTCCTCGTAGCCCTTGTACTTCGAAGTTTCAACCGAGCGGGCCTCGATGCCAACCTTGATTTCGGCGACCTTGACCGGCTCCTTGCCCCACAGGTCGATCATGTCGATTTTGGCATCGCGACCAATAACCAGCAGGTAACGACCCGAAGCGGACATGCGCGAGATATGCACCGCATAACCGGTGTCGATGGTCTTGACGATCTTCTTGCTGTCACCGTCGACGAGGGCGATCTTGCCGTCGTCACGCAGGGTGACGGAGAACAGGTTCGGCAAGTTCAGCTTGTTCATCTGCTTTTTCGGCCGATCTTCCGGCTTGACCAGCACGTTCCAAGAATTCTTCATCTCCTTCATCCCCCACTCGGGCGGGGTCGGCGGAGTGTGCTGGATGTACTTGGCCATCAGGGTGATCTGGTCCTTGGTCAGCGCGTTGGACGTCCCCCAGTTCGGCATACCGGCAGGCGAACCATAGGTGATCAGCGCTTCCAGATAGGCCTGGCCACGCTCCTGGGTGATGTCAGGCGTCAGCGGCTTGCCGGTCGCGCCCTTGCGCAGCACACCGTGGCAGCCGGCGCAGCGCTGGAAGTAGATTTCCTTGGCCTGCTCGAACTCGGCGCTCGTTAGATCTGGCGCACCCGGCGAATGCACAACCTGTGCACTGGCAGGATCGATGGCGGATGCCTGGCCCTTGTAGGCCGCTTCGGCCTTCTCTTCCGGATTGTCCTGTGCCTGGGCGATGCCCAGAGCGAGCATCGAAAGGCCGGCGATGACGCCTGCCAGTAGTGGTTTGCTCATACGGTTTCTCCTCTGAATCGCCTCGTGCGATTCCTGCTAGTGACGGCGGTGCGGCAGTTCCCGGGTACTTGTTTGGTGCGATTGCATCCTAGGAGAGGCCGATTCGCGAAGCGCTTGACGGCAATCAAGAGAGCCTTCGGCACCCCCTCAGCGTGACGCCTTGTCGCGGGCGTAACGGGTCGAAACGTCTGGAATCGGCTTCGATTGGTTGGCATCAGGTGCGGGACTTGATCGCAATCAAGCTTTGCCGGCGGATGGCTTGAGAGGGGTCGGTGGGGCCGGTAGCTTGGCGATGGAAATAACCAACTGCTGCCGTGAGGTACTTGCCTGTGAATGCGATTGAAATCCCGACTGCCGCCGGCACGCCTGACGCGCCCTTCTACCAACCACTGGGCAACGAGGAGCAACTGTTCCAGCAGGCCTGGCAGCACGGCATGCCGGTGCTGATCAAGGGCCCGACCGGCTGCGGCAAGACCCGTTTCGTGCAGCACATGGCGCATCGGCTGAACCTGCCGCTGTACACCGTGGCCTGCCACGACGACCTCTCCGCCGCCGATCTGGTCGGCCGTCACCTGATCGGCGCCCAAGGCACCTGGTGGCAGGACGGCCCGCTGACCCGTGCGGTACGCGAAGGCGGCATCTGCTATCTGGACGAAGTGGTCGAGGCGCGGCAGGACACTGCCGTGGTACTGCACCCGTTGGCCGACGACCGCCGCGAGCTGTTCATCGAGCGCACCGGCGAGGCGCTCAAGGCGCCGCCGGGCTTCATGCTGGTGGTGTCCTACAACCCCGGCTACCAGAACCTGCTCAAGGGCATGAAGCCAAGTACGCGCCAGCGTTTCGTGGCGATGCGCTTCGATTACCCGCCGGCCGCCGAGGAGGTGCGCATCGTCGCCAACGAGGCTCAGGTGGATGACGAACTCGCCGCCCAGGTGGTCAAGCTCGGCCAGGCGCTGCGCCGGTTGGAGCAGCATGATCTGGAGGAAGTCGCCTCGACCCGCCTGCTGATCTTCACCGCGCGGATGATTCGCTCCGGCATGACGCCGCGTCAGGCCTGCCTGGCGTGCCTCGCCGAGCCGCTGTCGGATGACCCGCAGACGGTCGCCGCGCTGATGGATGTGGTCGATGTCCACTTCGCCTGAAGCCACCAGCCAACTGTCCCGGCGCCTGCCGGGCGATCTGGCGATGTGGTTCTTCATCCTCGCCGAGCTGACCGTGTTCGCCATCCTGATCCTGGCGTTCGCCGCCACGCAGATGCTCAATCCGCAGCTGTTCAGCGAGAGCCGCGCGGCGCTGGACAGCTCCATCGGCCTGGCGCTGACCCTGAGCCTGCTGACCTCAGGCCTGTTCGCCGCCCTGGCGGTGGAACAGGTGCGCGAGGCCCGGTCCGGGCGCGCGACGCTGTTGCTGCTCGCCGCGCTGGGCTCGTCCTGCGTCTACGTGGTGCTCAAGCTCAACGAGTACAGCCACCTGGCCGGGCTCGGCCTGGGCATGGAACACAACACCTTCTTCACCCTGTACTGGATTCTGACGGGCTTTCATTTCCTGCATGTGCTGCTGGGCATGGTGATCCTCGGCTGGCTGGCCATGCGCTGCCGCCGCGGCGCCTACGGGCCGGACGAGCACAGCGGCCTGGAGTCCGGAGTGCTCTACTGGCACATGGTGGATATGGTCTGGGTGCTGCTGTTCCCGCTGGTCTACGTGCTGAGGTAAGTCATGTCTGCTTCGAAGATTCTGGTGGCCTGCTGGCTCGGTCTGGCACTGCTGTCGGTTTCCACCGTGCTGCTGGGTAATGCCGGCGCCACGCTGGCATTGGCTGGTGCCGTTCTGCTCACGGCGTTCGGCAAGGCCTGGCTGATCACCGACGGTTTCATGGAGCTGCGCCACGCTCCGCGGGCGTGGCGTCTGCTGCTGCTCGCCTGGCCGCTGGTACTGGTGCTCGGCGTGCTGCTGACCCTGCTCTGACCAACGGTACACCGCCGCAAGAAGCTGACGATGCGGTCAGCCACGCCCCGCGACTTTTATTGTTTCCGATCAAGGCCAGCCCTACCCCGCTCGTTGATCCTGCTGCTCAAGGAACGGGCGCCCGAGACGGCGCGCCCGGTGAGATACGCTGCCGAAGCGGAGCCGCCCCATGTTGAGAATCAGCCATTACCTGCGCGCCCTGGCCCAACCGGCCACCAAGGTGCTCGGTGCCCGCAGCGCCAGCGGCAAGCGCCCACCCGTGGTGATCTGGAACCTGCTCAGGCGCTGCAACCTGACCTGCAAGCACTGTTACGCGACCTCCGCCGACAGCGAGTTCCGCGACGAACTGGATACTGCCGAGGCGCTGAAGGTGATCGACGATCTGCACGAGGCCGGTGTCCGCGTGCTGATACTCTCCGGCGGCGAACCGCTGCTGCGGGCCGACATTTTCCAGCTGGCCGATTACGCCCGTGACAAGGGTTTCTTCGTTGCACTGTCCACCAACGGCACGCTGATCGACGAGGGCAACATCGAGCGTATCGCCGCGGCGCAGTTCGACTACGTCGGCATCAGCATCGACGGCCTGGAGGCAGTGCATGACGAATGGCGCCAGCTCAAGGGCAGCTTCGCCGCGTCCATGCATGCCATCGACCTGTGCCGCCAGCGCGACATCCGCGTCGGCCTGCGCACTACCCTGACCCAGAACAACTACCCGCAGCTGCCGGCACTGCTGGCGCTGATGCGCGAACACGACGTGCAGAAGTTCTACCTCTCGCACCTCAACTACAGCGGCCGCGGCAAGCGCAGCCGCAAGGCCGACGCCCATCACCAGATGACCCGCGACGCCATGCGCCAGCTCTTCGAGCAGGCCTGGGACGACGTGCAGCACGGCCGCGAGACCGACTTCGTCAGCGGCAACAACGACGCCGACGCGGTCCTGCTGCTGCAGTGGGTCGAGGAGCGCCTGCCTGAGCATCGCGACCGCCTGGAAGGCATGCTGCGCGCATGGGGCGGCAACGCCTCCGGCAGCGGCATCGCCAACATCGACAACATCGGCGACGTGCACCCGGACACCTACTGGTGGCAGCACACCGTCGGCAACGTGCGCCGCCAGCGCTTCAGCGACATCTGGCTGAACGAGCCGGCGCCGCTGCTGCAGGAGCTGCGCCAGCATCCGCGCGCGGTCGGCGGTCGCTGTGCCGACTGCCGCTGGCTGGCGATCTGCAACGGCAACACCCGTACCCGCGCCTGGGCGCAGGGCGATCTGTGGGCCGAAGACCCGGGCTGCTACCTCTCCGACGAGGAGATCGGCCTACCCGCCGCCGAGCGCATTCCCAGCATCGCCATCTGACCGATCGAGCGGCCGACCAAGCGCCGCAGCAACGCACTCCGTAAGCCCGATGAGAATTCAGGAGCACCGCATGGACCAGCCACTCACATTTCCCGCCTCGCTGAGCGCCGCGTTCGCCCCTGGCGAAGTCGCCCTGGTCGGCGCCGGACCGGGCGAC
>DNMQ01000486.1 GCA_003488145.1 Pseudomonas sp. | reverse complement strand
GGCTGTCCCCTGCGCTGTCAGTACTGCGATACCGCCTATGCGTTCAGCGGCGGAGAGCTCATGGCCCTCGATGCCATCCTGGAGCGGGTCGCTGCCTACAATCCGCGTTACGTCTGCGTGACAGGTGGCGAACCGCTGGCTCAACCCAATTGCGTGCCGCTGCTGCAGCGACTTTGCGATGCGGGTTACGAGGTTTCACTGGAAACCAGCGGCGCGCTCGACATTTCCCCGGTGGATGAGCGCGTCAGTCGGGTGGTGGACCTGAAAACCCCGGGCTCGGCGGAAGTCGGACGCAACCGCTATGAGAACATCGTCCATCTCACCCGCAACGATCAGGTGAAGTTCGTCATCTGCTCCCGGGAGGACTACGACTGGGCCGTATCCAAGTTGATCGAGTACGGGCTGGACCGGCGGGCCGGCGAGGTCCTGTTCTCCCCCAGCCATGGTCAGGTCGATGTGCGCGCGCTGGCGGACTGGATCGTCGCGGACAACCTGCCGGTACGGTTGCAGCTCCAGCTGCACAAGATCATCTGGAACGATGCGCCTGGCCATTGAGCTTGAAGCCCGCCATCCTTTGAGGTATCGCGAAATGAACGAGAAGAAAGCAGTCATCCTGCTGTCCGGTGGGCTTGATTCGGCGACCGTCGTGGCCATGGCGCGTGACGAGGGCTATGCCTGTTACACCATGAGTTTCGATTACGGTCAGCGTCATCGAGCGGAGCTGCAGGCTGCCGAGCGCGTCGCGAAGCAGCTGGCGGTCGTGGAGCACAAGGTCATCGGTCTTAACCTCAACGGCATCGGCGGCTCGGCACTGACCGATACGAGTATCGATGTACCAGAGGCGCCCAGCGAAGGCATCCCCGTAACGTACGTGCCGGCGCGCAATACCGTATTCCTGTCGTTGGCTCTGGGCTGGGCTGAAGTGCTGGGTGCCCGCGATATCTTCATTGGTGTCAACGCGGTGGACTATTCCGGCTACCCCGATTGCCGCCCGGAATTCGTTGCGGCCTTCGAGCGAATGGCCAATCTGGCGACCAAGGCCGGGGTCGAAGGGCAGGGGTTCCGCATTCAGGCGCCATTGCAGAACCTCAGCAAGGCGCAAATCGTCCGGGAGGGAAGTCGACTGGGCGTCGATTATGCGATGACGGTTTCGTGCTATCAGGCGGATGACGACGGTCGCGCCTGTGGCAAGTGCGACAGCTGCAGATTGCGTTCGGCTGGTTTTGCCGAGGCTGGCCTGGCCGACCCGACACGCTATTTCTGAGGCCGGCATTCTCGGCGGGGCGTCTGCCTACGTCACTGCCTCAGACTAAATTTTTTCAAAAAAAAGTTTGTTTTCATCAATCAAATCAGTATCATGCGCCCCGCATTGGGTCGTTAGCTCAGTTGGTAGAGCAGTTGGCTTTTAACCAATTGGTCGTAGGTTCGAATCCTACACGACCCACCATATCGCTCCTTGGAGCAGGAAAAGCCGGAGGCCACTAGGTCGTCCGGCTTTTTTATATCCGCAGTTTTTGTGGCGCTTCGCTTGAGTCGTACATTCGGCCATAAGCGTCGTTTTTCTCTACGACCTTAGTAGATGGCTCAAGCGTTTTTAAACGTAATAGACTGCGACCTTCCTGATTGTCCGTTGGTTCGAGGCTCAAATGTATTCTGATCGCATCCGCTTGTCCTCTCTGCAGAACAAGGTCATGAGCGCCCAAGAGGCTGCTTCCCTTATTCGCGACGGCATGACCGTTGGCATGAGCGGCTTCACCCGCGCGGGCGAAGCCAAGGCCGTACCCCTTGCGCTGATCGACCGTGCCAAGGACGAGAAGCTGCAGATCAGCCTGGTGACCGGTGCCAGCCTGGGTAACGATCTCGATGGCAAGATGGCTTCTGCCGGCCTGCTGGCCCGCCGCATGCCGTTCCAGGCCGACCCGGTACTGCGCAAGGCGATCAACGCAGGTGAGGTCATGTTCATCGACCAGCACCTGTCGCACACCGTCGAGCAGATGCGCAATCATCAGATCAAGCGTCCCGACGTTACCATCGTCGAAGCGTTGTGCATCACCGAGCAGGGCCACATCGTACCGACCACATCAGTAGGCAACTCGGCCAACCTGGCCATGTTCGCCGACCAGGTGATCATCGAGCTGAACCTGGCACACAACCTGAACCTGGAAGGTCTGCACGACATCTACTTCCCGGGTGAGCGCCCGAACCGCGGCCCGATCCCGCTGACCAAGGTCGATGATCGTCTCGGCGCGACTTCGATCCCGGTCGATCCGGCCAAGATTGCCGCCATCGTCATCACCAATCAGCCGGATTCCTACTCCACGGTCACTCCGCCGGACGAAGAAACCCAGGCCATCGCCAACCATCTGGTCGAGTTCTTCAAGAGCGAAGTCGAAGCCGGCCGTATGGCGAAGAACCTCGGCCCGATGCAGGTCGGTATCGGCAACATCGCCAACGCGGTAATGTGCGGTCTGATCGATTCGCCGTTCGAAGACCTGGTGATGTACTCCGAAGTACTGCAGGACTGTACCTTCGAGCTGATCGATGCGGGCAAGATGACCTTTGCTTCCGGTTGCTCCATTACCCTGTCCGAGCGTTGCAATGATCGCGTGTTCGGCAACCTGGAGAAGTACAAGGACAAGCTGATCCTGCGTCCTCAGGAAATCTCCAACCATCCTGAGCTTGTGCGCCGTCTTGGCATCATCGGTATCAACACCGCGCTCGAGTTCGACATCTATGGCAACGTCAACTCCACTCACGTGGGCGGCACCAAGATGATGAACGGCATTGGCGGTTCGGGCGATTTCGCGCGTAACGCTCACATGGCCATCTTCGTGACCAAGTCGATCGCCAAGGGTGGCAACATCTCCAGCGTCGTGCCGATGGTTGCTCACGTTGACCACACCGAGCATGACGTCGAGATTCTGGTTACCGAGCAAGGCCTGGCTGACCTGCGTGGCCTCGCTCCGCGCGAGCGCGCCCGCGCCATCATCGACAACTGCGTGCACCCGTCCTACCGCGATGCGCTGAACAAGTACTTCGACGACGCCTGCAAGAAGGGCGGCCAGACGCCGCACCTGCTGGGTGAAGCGATGCAGTGGCACATCAACCTGGAGGAACGTGGACACATGCTCAAGGGCGAGTGATCCAGAAGAAAAGAACCGCCGGCTGATGCCGGCGGTTTTCGTTTGGCGGGGTGCAATGCCCGGCTTTTCACGCTTTTTTACCGTGCTTTCCCTTTTGTAGAGGCTTCGGCTAGTATTCCTGCCCCGTTGAAAGGCAGGAGGCGTGTCTGAATCCTGCGCGCCTCGTCTCTACTGACAAGCCCGAATTCCCGGCCTGGGCCGTTATACTCGGCGCTTCGTGCAATCCCGTGCTGGCAGGACCCGTCCATGACGCAGATACCCGAACGCATTCTCGTGCAGGCTCACCTGGCAGCCAAGCAGCCCAAGCCGCTTACGCCTGAGCAGGAAGCGCGGCTGCGCAGTGAGATAGCCGCCGAGTTGAAGCGCCAGAATGCGGTGCTGGTGGCGCATTACTACACCGATCCGGTGATCCAGGCATTGGCCGAGGAAACCGGCGGCTGCGTTTCCGACTCCCTGGAAATGGCGCGCTTCGGCAACGAGCACCCGGCCCAGACCGTGCTGGTAGCCGGCGTCAAGTTCATGGGCGAAACGGCGAAGATCCTCAATCCTGAGAAGCGCGTGCTCATGCCCACGCTCGAGGCGACCTGTTCCCTTGATCTGGGCTGCCCTGTCGAAGAGTTTTCGGCCTTCTGCGATCAGCATCCGGAGCGCACCGTGGTCGTCTATGCCAACACTTCGGCGGCGGTAAAGGCACGGGCTGACTGGGTGGTGACATCCAGTTGTGCGCTGGAAATCGTCGAAAGCCTGATGGATAACGGCGAGAAGATCATCTGGGCGCCGGACAAGCATCTGGGCAACTACGTACAGCGCGAGACCGGTGCCGACATCCTGCTCTGGGATGGCGCCTGTATCGTCCACGAAGAGTTCAAGGCCAAGCAATTGGCTGACATGAAGGCTCTTTACCCGGATGCCGCGATTCTGGTGCATCCGGAGTCCCCGCAGGCGGTGGTCGAACTCGCCGATGCGGTAGGTTCGACCAGTCAGCTGATCAAGGCTGCGCAGACCTTGCCGCAGCAGACGCTGATCGTTGCGACGGATCGGGGCATCTTTTACAAGATGCAGCAGTTGTGCCCTGAAAAAACGTTCATCGAAGCGCCGACCGCCGGCCAGGGTGCAGCCTGCCGAAGCTGTGCGCATTGCCCCTGGATGGCGATGAACACGCTGGAGCGGACCCTGGAATGCCTGCGCGCTGGCAGCAATGAAATCTTCGTCGATCCGGCGATCATTCCGCGTGCGGTCAAGCCCCTCAAGCGGATGCTCGATTTCACCCAGGCCGCGCGGCTGAAACAGGCCGGCAACGCCTGAGCCTTTGCATCGGCGCTGAATGTTCAGCGCCGTTTTCAACTCAGCGCAGCATTTCCTCGACCATTCGTTTTTCTTCGATCAGCTGTTTCTGGCGCGCGTCGATCCGTGATGCGATCTGGAAGTTGCTGGCACGACGCTTGGCGAGGTCGAGTTGCTCGATGCCCTGGTCATAGTCGCCTACCAGGGCGAAGTACTCCGCGCGTGCTTGATGCAGGCCAACGATGTTGCCGCTGAGCCCGCGCACTTCGGCGACCTGATACCAGATATCGGGATCCTGGCGGCGCTGCTCCACCAGCTTGTCCAGCTCGCGCTCGGCTTGCTGTGTCTCGCCCTTCTCCATCAGAAGGTCAATGTGCATCTGGCGCACCGGGTAGTTGCCCGGATATAGCTGCAGCAACCGCTGTAAACGGGTCTGCGCCTGTTGCAGGCGGTTGGCGGTGATGTCGAGTTCGATCTGCGCGAGGTTGTAGGTGATGTCGTCCGGTGCCTTGGTTAGCAGTGGAGCAAGGCTGCTGTTCGCTTCGTCGAGTTGCCCAGCTTTGACTTGCGCGAGCGCAAGGCCATAGCGTGCGGCATCCATCTCTGGATTTTCGCTGAGCATCGCGCGGAATCGCTTGGCCTCGACGCCCGGTGTTCTTTCGAACTTCAATTGCGTTCGAGCGCGCATCAGCTGGTAACGCAGGCTGTCCTGTGCTCCACCCTGTGGATACTGTTCCGCTCGGTTTGTGGTATCGGCGATGCGTGATTCACTGACCGGATGCGTCAGCAGGAATTCCGGTGGCTTCTGATCGTAACGATACTGGCGCATGAGGCGACCGAACATTGAGGGCATCGCACGCGGGTCGTAACCGGCCCGCTCGAGGTTGACGATGCCGATGCGGTCGGCCTCCTGTTCGTTCTGCCGGGAAAAGCGGCGCTGGGCCTGGATGGCAGCGGCCTGGGTAGACACGATGGCGGCGATGCCGGCATCACCTGCGCCGGCTGCGGCGGCGACGACGCCAGCCAGCATGGCGGCCATCAGAGGCAGTTGCATGCGCTGTTGCGCTTCCAGTCCGCGGGCGAAATGGCGCTGGGAAAGGTGCGCCAGTTCGTGAGCCATCACCGATGCATATTCGGCTTCGGTCTGGGCATAAATGAACAGGCCCCCGTTGACACCAATGATCCCGCCTGGAGCTGCGAAGGCATTCAGTTGCGGGCTGTCCAACAGGACGAATTCAAGGCGACGATCCTGCAGCTGACTGGTTTCTGCCAGGCCATAGACACTGCTTTCTACATAGTCCTTGAGCTGTGGGTCCGAGAGCTGGCTAACCTGCCCGCGCAGCAGGCTGAGCCATGCCCGGCCGAGCTGGTGCTCCTGTTCAGGAGAAACGATGGAGGAGCTGGCATCGCCGAGCGAAGGCAGGTCGTTGGCCAATGCTGGCAGTGCAGTCAGGCAGGCGAGCGTGAGCAGGGCGGGGCGCAGCAATTTCATCCAGACAGGCTCGTTGAGTTGAGAGCGGCTACTGTAGCCTTGACCTTGTCCGGCTGGCCAGAGGCCCGCTGTGCTAGGTATGCTGCGAGGCTTTTCTGTCGAGGCGAACCATGACCGAAGCGCGACCGCAATCGCTTGAATGCGATGCCGAACTGGATGCTGTTGGGCTCGACTGCCCGATGCCTCTGCTCAAGGCCAAGCTGGAGCTGAACCGAATGTCCAGCGGTGCAGTGCTCAAGGTCATTGCCAGCGATCCAGGTTCGCAAAGGGACTTCCGCAGCTTCGCCAAACTGGCCGGTCATGCATTGCTGCATGAAGAGGTCGAAGGTGGTCTTTATCGCTACTGGCTGCGCAAGGCCTGACGATTCGCTTCGAGGAATGAAATGCTCAAGGTATTACGCGGCTGGATGCAGCGTTACTTCTCCCATGAGGAGGCAGTGGTTCTTGCAGTCTTACTGTTTCTGGCTTTCGCCGCTGTCCTGATTTTTGGTCGGATGCTGGCGCCGGTACTGGCGGGATTGGTGCTGGCGTTCCTGATGCAGGGGTTGGTGGGCGCGCTGGAACGGCTGCGAGTGCCGCATCTGCTCGCGGTGTGGCTGGTATTTCTGATGTTCATCGGTGTGATGGTGGTCTGCACGCTGTTCATTGTGCCCTTGCTCTGGCAGCAGGTTCTGACCCTGTTCAACGAGCTGCCGCGCATGCTGGTCGAGTGGCAGTCGTTGCTGCTATTGCTGCCGGAGCGTTACCCGCAGCTGGTGACCGAGGAGCAGGTGCTGCGCGGCATCGACTTTATTCGAAGCGAGATCGGCCGTTATGGCCAATTGGTGCTGACATCGTCGCTGTCCAGCCTGCCGCTGCTGATCGGACTGATGATTTATCTGGTCCTGGTGCCGATCCTGGTGTTCTTTTTCCTCAAGGACCGGCAGCAGATCAGCGATTGGATCAAGAGCTATCTGCCGCGCGAGCGCGGGCTGATCACTCAGGTCTCGCAGGAAATGAATCTGCAGATCGCCAACTACATTCGTGGCAAGGCGATCGAGATCCTGATCTGTGCCGTGGTGTCGTATGCAGTCTTCGCCGCGCTGGGGCTTAACTATGCCGCGCTGATGGCGATGCTGGTCGGCGTCTCGGTCGTGGTGCCCTATATCGGCGCGACGGTCGTGACCATTCCGATCGCGCTGATCGGAATATTCCAGTGGGGGCTGGGCGACCAGTTCTTCTACCTGATGGTGGCTTACGCGATCATCCAGACGCTGGATGGCAACGTGCTGGTACCCCTGCTGTTCTCCGAGGCGGTGAATCTGCACCCGGTGGCGATCATCTGCGCGGTACTGCTGTTTGGAGGGTTGTGGGGCTTCTGGGGCGTGTTCTTTGCCATTCCGTTGGCGACCTTGTTCAAGGCCGTTCTCAATGCGTGGCCAGGCGAGCCTAAGGCAGGTTTGGTCGAAGTGGCTGAATGACGCGGGAAGGGCTGGCGCTGTGGCCAGCCTTTTTCATTCGGCGTTCAGTGCTTGCGCGGCTTGAAGGACCGCCTCTACGTGGCCCGGCACCTTGACCGTACGCCACTCCTGTCGCAACACGCCGTTGCGGTCGATGAGAAAGGTGCTGCGATCCACGCCGAGGTATTCCTTGCCGTAGAGCTTTTTCAGTTTGATCACGTCGAACAGCTGGCAGAGCTGCTCTTCTTTGTCACTGATCAGCTCGAACGGGAAGCCCTGCTTGGCGCGAAAGTTCTCATGGGTCTTCAGGCTGTCACGGGAAACGCCGAATACCAGGGTGTTCGCCGCCATAAAAGCCTGGTGGTGATCGCGAAAGCCCTGGCCTTCGGTTGTACAGCCGGGTGTGTTGTCCTTCGGGTAGAAGTACAACACAACCTGCTTGCCTGCCAGCGACTCGAGTTCGATCAGCTGACCACTGGTGGCCTGAGCCTGAAAGGGCGGGACGGGGCGGTCGATTTCAACGGCCATTGTGGGCTCCTGGTTACTGATCTCAAGGGTTCTGCGGACGCCAGGGCTCGATCAGTGCGTCGAGGTTCAGTGCGTCGGCGAAATCGAGGAACTGGTCGCGCAGCCAGCTGATCTGCGTACCCGCCGGGAGCGTGACGGTCAGTGTGGCGTTGAGCATTGTTCCGCCGGTCTGTGGGGCCTGGTAGGTGTCGCAGGTCAGGCTTTCCAGTTCGACGCGATGGTCGATGAAGAACTGGCACAGCTCATTGAGGATGTCGGGACGAAAGGCGGCGCTCACATAAGCGACGTAGGGCAGTGCCTGCGGGCGGTTTTCCAGCGCCTCGCTGCGCACCACGTTGGC
>DNMQ01000483.1 GCA_003488145.1 Pseudomonas sp. | reverse complement strand
CGGGCGGACCATCCGCGAATTCGTTGCAGGTGTGCGGCTGGTACCCACCGCCTTCACCCTGGTGTGGATGACCGTGTTCGGCGATACCGCCATCCACATGATCCTCTGGGAGCACGTGAGCAGCCTCGGCGAGGCCATCGAACAGGACAGCTCACTGGCACTGTTCGCCTTCTTCGAACATTTCCCCTTCTCGGGCTTCATCTCGCTGATCGCGATCATCATGGTGGTGGTGTTCTTCGTCACCTCGGCGGACTCCGGCGCGTTGGTGGTGGACATGCTCGCCTCCGGCGGCCAGCAGGGCACTCCGGTCTGGCAGCGCATCTTCTGGGCCGCATCCATGGGCGGGGTGGCCATCGCGCTGCTGCTCGCCGATGGCCTGACCGCGCTGCAGACGGCAACCATCGCCAGCGCCCTGCCCTTCACCATCGCGCTGCTCTGTTCGATGTGGGGTCTGCTCAAGGCGCTGCGCCTGGATGCCACGAAGCAAGGGCTGCGCTACCAAGCCCTGAGCACCTCGCCCAGCGCACCGCGCAGTGCCGGTGGCTGGCAACGTCGCCTGCGTACGCTGATGCTGTTCCCGCGACGCGCCCATGTGGTGCGCTTCATCACCGAAGTGGTGCGTCCGGCCTACGAGGACATCGCCGAGGAAATGCGCAAGCAGGGCTATGCGGTGGACATCAGCGAAGGTGATGATCGTCGCTTGCGCTTCGAGATCACCCACGAAGGCGAGCCAGACTTCATCTACGAAGTGCGCCCGCGGGCCTACGCCATGCCGAGTTTCGTCGCCACCAGCGAGGACGACGAGCGCGAGGAGCGCAAGTACTTCCGCGCCGAGGTGCATCTCAAGGAAGGCGGCCAGGATTATGACGTGATGGGCTGGAGCCGCGAGGACGTCATCAGTGACATCCTCGGCCAGTACGAGAAGCACATGCACTTCCTGCACATGGTTCGCTGAAGCCGAGCTGCGTCCTGGCGCCGGCCAGGACGCGGTCGATCAATGCGCCAGGCCGGCTGCCAGTCGCTCGGCGCTCATGAAATGCAGCAGCTCGGCCAGCGGCAACGGCTGGCTGACCAGATAGCCCTGCACCTGCTGGGCGCCGAACTGGCGCAGCAGCTCGAGCTGCTCGGTGGTCTCGACGCCCTCGGCCACCACATCCAGATCGAGGTTGTGCGCCAGGCCGACCATCGCCTGCACCAGCTGCGACTTCTCGGGCCGCACGACCATGCCGGCGACGAAGCTCTTGTCTATCTTCAGCAGGGTGATCGGCAGGCTGGACAGGTGCACGAACGACGAGAAGCCGGTGCCGAAATCGTCCAGCGAAAAGCGCACGCCAAGCTCGCCCAGCGCATGCATGGCGCTCTGCACCTGCTCGCTGCGGCGCATCACCGCGGTTTCGGTGAGTTCGAATTCCAGCCAGTGCGGGTCGATGCCGCGCTCGTCGATCAGCCGGTTGAGGGTCGGCAGCAACTGACTGTCCTGAAACTGGCGGAACGACAGGTTGATCGCCATGTGCAGTGAATCCGCGCCGCCCTCATGCAGGCTTTGCAAATCGCGCAGCGCGCGGGCGATCACCCAGTAGCCGAGCGGCACGATCAGGCCGCTCTCCTCAGCCATGGGAATGAAGGCATCCGGCCCCAGCAGCCCTCTTTCCGGGTGCAGCCAGCGCACCAGTGCCTCCAGTCCGACGATGCGCCCGCTTTCCAGGCACAGCCGCGGCTGGTAGTGCAGCTCCAGCTCACCGCGACGCAACGCACGGCGCAGCTCGCCTTCCTGATCGGCGAGGCTGCGCGCGCTGCGGCTGACCTGTTCATCGTAGAAACACCAGGTGCAGCCCTGGGCCGCCTTGGCCTGGCGCATGGCGATCTGCGCGTGCCAGAGCAGCGGATCGGCGTCGATCCCCTCGCTGGCACGCGCCAGCCCGACGCTGCAGCCCAGCATCAGGCTCTCGCCCTCCACCCAGTAAGGCTCCGCCAGTGCTTCGACGATGCGATCGGCGACCGCCACAGCGCGCTCCGGATCGTTGCGGGTATCGAGCAGCAGGGCGAACTCGTCGCCGCCCAGCCGCGCCAGCATGTCGCCGACCTCCAGCTGCGCCTTGAGCCGCGCCACCACCTGCAGAATCAGGCGATCCCCGGCCTGGTGGCCGAGGGCATCGTTGACGTGGCGGAAGTTGTCGAGATCGAGATAGCCAAGCACCAGGTCCTGTTCCTGATGTTCGGCCAGGGCATCGAACAGCAGCGCCTGGAAGCCCTGGCGGTTGGCGATGCCGGTATGCGGGTCCTGCTCGGCCAGCCTTTGCAAGGTTCCCTGCAGGTTGCAGCGCTCGCGCAGATAGCGCAGGCAGCGGCGCAACACCTCGGCACTGAGCTGGTCGCCCACCAGCCAGTCGACCGCGCCTTCCGGCATCTGCGTCGGTTCGTCGTCGAGCAGCAGGATCAGCGGCCACGGGAAGCGTTCGGCGAGCGCCTGGCATTCCGGTGTCGCCAGCAGCAGGCAGGGCGTTTCCAGATACGCACTGGCCGTGTCCCAATCCGCCGCAATGATCAGCCGTTCCTTGCTATGCGAGCCCTGCAGGCAGGCGCGCAGCCGCTCGGCCCATTCGGGTCGATCAGCCAACAGCAACAGCGGCATGGATTGAGCGGGCGCTGGCAAGCGGCCTCCGGACTCGGTGATTTGAAAGACGGGCGCTACACGCCCGATTTCCCGCACAGCCCTATGCAAACGCCCTGCCTCCTGCAGCGCGCACAAGACTAATCCATTATTTCGATCAGCCAAGCCCCAACTGCGACGATCGGTGATTTATTGAACCTGCAACGGGCCAGCATCGGCGCGGCAGCCTGTTAAACTCCCGCCCCCGCTTCGAATGACCTGAACACCATGTCCCGACTCAACCCTCGGCAACAGGAAGCCGTGAACTACGTCGGCGGCCCACTTCTGGTGCTCGCCGGTGCCGGCTCCGGCAAGACCAGCGTGATCACCCGCAAGATTGCCTATCTGGTACAGCATTGCGGCATCCAGGCCCGCCACATCGTCGCCATGACCTTCACCAACAAGGCCGCGCGCGAGATGAAAGAGCGCGTCGGCAGCCTGCTCAAGGGCGCCGAGGCGCGCGGCCTGACCGTGTCCACTTTCCACAACCTGGGCATGAACATCATCCGCAAGGAATACGCACGCCTGGGCTACAAGCCCGGCTTCTCGATCTTCGATGACGGCGATATCAAGGCGCTGCTCACCGACATCATGCAGAAGGAATATTCCGGCGATGACGGTGCGGACGAGATCAAGAACTACATCGACAGCTGGAAGAACGACCTGATCCTGCCCGACGAAGCGCTGGCCAACGCACGCAACCCCAAGGAGCAGACCGCCGCCATCGTCTATCTGCACTACCAGCGCACGCTCAAGGCGTACAACGCGGTGGACTTCAACGACCTGATCCTGCTGCCGGTGAAACTCTTCCAGGAGCACGCCGACATCCTGGAGAAATGGCAGAACCGCATCCGCTACCTGCTGGTGGACGAATACCAGGACACCAACGCCAGCCAGTACCTGCTGGTCAAGTTGCTGGTGGGCATGCGCAACCAGTTCACCGTGGTCGGCGACGACGACCAGTCGATCTACGCCTGGCGCGGCGCGCGTCCGGAAAACCTGATGCTGCTGAAGGAGGACTACCCCTCACTGAAAGTGGTGATGCTGGAGCAGAACTACCGCTCCACCAGCCGCATCCTCAAGTGCGCCAACATCCTCATCGCCAACAACCCGCACGTGTTCGAGAAGCAGCTGTGGTCGGAGATGGGCCACGGCGACGAGATCCGTGTGATCCGCACGCGCAACGAGGACGCCGAGTGCGAGCGCGTGGCGCTTGAAATCCTCACCGAACACCTGCGTACTCAGCGCCCCTACAGCGACTTCGCCATCCTTTACCGCGGCAACTACCAGGCCAAGCTGATGGAGCTGAAGCTGCAGCACCACCAGATTCCCTATCGCCTGTCCGGCGGCACCAGCTTCTTCGCCCGCCAGGAGGTGAAGGACCTGATGAGCTACTTCCGCCTGCTGGTCAACCCGGACGACGACAACGCCTTCCTGCGGGTGATCAACGTGCCGCGCCGCGAGATCGGCTCTACCACCCTGGAGAAGCTCGGCAACTACGCCAGCGAGCGCGGCATCAGCATGTACGCCGCCGCTGACGAGATCGGCCTCGGCACCCATCTGGACAGCCGCTACGCCGAGCGTCTGTCGCGCTTCAAGCACTGGATGGACAACGTGCGCCAGCAGTGCGCGCAGAACGACCCGATCGCCGCCATCCGCAGCATGGTGATGGACATCGACTACGAGAACTGGCTCAGGCAGAACGCCTCCAGCGACAAGGTGGCCGACGCGCGCATGGGCAACGTCTGGTTCCTCGTCGACGCGCTGAAGAGCACGCTGGACAAGGACGAAGACGGCGACATGACCATCGAGGACGCCATCGGCAAGCTGGTGCTGCGCGACATGCTCGAGCGTCAGCAGGAAGAGGAAGAAGGTGCCGAAGGAGTGCAGATGATGACCATGCACGCCTCCAAGGGCCTGGAATTTCCCTCGGTGTACATCATCGGCTTCGAGGAAGAAATCCTGCCGCACCGTTCCAGCATCGAGGCCGACACCATCGAGGAAGAGCGGCGCCTGGCCTATGTCGGCATCACCCGTGCCAAGCGCAACCTGGCGCTGACCTTTGCCGCCAAGCGCAAGCAGTACGGCGAGGTGATCGACTGCACGCCGAGCCGCTTCCTCGACGAGCTACCGCCGGAGGACCTGGTCTGGGAAGGCCAGGAAGACGCGCCGGTGGAGGTCAAGGCCGCGCGCGGCAACGACGCGCTGGCGGCGATGCGGGCGATGCTCAAGCGCTGATCGCAGCGCCTGGGTTCGAGGAGCGTTCAACGCCGGTTTGTATCCCGTAACCCAACCGCGGCATGCTTGGCCGATCGCGGTTTCTGGAGGGATTCGATGTACCACGGTGAACGCTTCAATGCCTGGACGCACCTGGTCGGCGCCCTGCTGGCCTGCCTGGGCGCCATCTGGCTGCTGGTGCTGGCGGCGCTCGACGGCGAGCTGGCGAAGATCGTCAGTGCAGCGATCTACGGCCTCAGCCTGATCCTGCTCTACAGCATCTCGACGCTGTACCACAGCCTGCGCGGGCGGGCGAAGGTGGTCATGCGCAAGCTCGATCACCTGTCCATCTACCTCTTGATCGCCGGCAGCTACACGCCGTTCTGCCTGGTCACCTTGGCCGGCCCCTGGGGCTGGACGCTGTTCGGCATCGTCTGGGGCCTGGCGGTAATCGGCATGCTGCAGGAGATCAAGCCGCGCTCCGAGGCGCGGGTGCTGTCACTGGTGATCTATGCGGTGATGGGCTGGATCGTGCTGGTGGCGGTCAAGCCGCTGCTGGCGGCGCTCGGCGGTGCCGGCTTCGCCTGGCTGCTGGCGGGCGGCATCTGCTACACGGTAGGCATCGTGTTCTACGTCTTCGACGACCGTTTCCGCCACTGGCATGGCATCTGGCACATCTTCGTGATGGTTGGCAGCCTGCTGCACTTCATCGCCATTCTGTTCTACGTGATCTGACTCAGCGCGGCTCCAGCGCCGCCGCGCTGCCGAGCACCGCTTCCAGCTCGCTCGCCGCGGCGCGCAGCCGTGGCACGAACTCCAGCAGCTGCGCCATCGAGCACCGAATCACCGGTGCATGGCTGAACAGGCAGGCCAGCAGCTCGCCGTCGGCATCACGCACCGGCACCGCACAGGCGACCATGCCGTCGAGGAACTCCTCGGAATCGGTGCCCAGCTGCTCTTCCCGCACCCGCGCCAGGTCGTCACGCAGCGCGCTGAGGTCGGTCAGGGTGTTGCGCGCCATCCGTTGCAGCGGCAGGCGCGGCAGCACTCGTTCCAGTTGCTCCGGCGGCAGCGAGGCGAGGTAGAGCTTGCCGCTGGCGGTGCACCAGAGCGGCGTGTGGCTGCCGATGGGCAGGTTGATCTGCAGCGGCCAGTTGGTCTGCACCCGGTCGAAATAGAGCATGTCCAGCCCATCGGGGATGGCCAGCCCACAGGTCTCGCCTATGGCTTCGGAGAGCTGGCGCAGGATCGCCTGGCGCAGCGCCTTGTGCCGGCTGCTGCGCAGAATGTTCAGCGCCGCGACATGCAGGCGCTCGCCCGGCAACAGCCCACCGCGCAGGCCGAACTGCAGGAAGCCTTCCTTTTCCAGCGTCTGCACCAGCCGGTGCGCGCTGGCCTTGGGAATGTCTAGCCGTTCGGCCAGGGCCGTCGGACTGAGCGGCTCCTTCGCCGCAGCGACCGCCTCGATGATTTCCAGCACGCGGGTGATGGAGGAGCCTTTCTCGCGGGGAATGCTGCGCATCGTCTGCCTTGTCGTTCAATGAGCTGAGCGCCCCGCAGGGCGCGCACGAGTGTAGCGACCGGCACCGTCTGTGCAACGGTGCCGCGCGGGTTACTTCATGGTCGGCATGGCGAACTCGGCACCGGCGCGGATACCGGTGGGCCAGCGGCGGGTCACGGTCTTCATCCGGGTGAAGAAGCGCACCCCATCCGGGCCGTGCATGTTCAGCGGGCCGAACACCGAGCGCTTCCAGCCGCCGAAGCAGTGGAAGGCCATGGGCACCGGGATCGGCACGTTGACGCCGACCATGCCGACCTTGACGTTTTCCTCGAACTGCCGCGCGGTGTCGCCGTCGCGGGTGAAGATCGAGGTGCCATTGCCGTATTCATGGTCGTTGATCAGTTGCAGCGCCTCGTCGAAGCTCTTCACCCGCACCACAGCCAGCACCGGACCGAAGATTTCCTCACGGTAGATGCGCATGCTCGGCGTGACCCGGTCGAACAGCGTCGGGCCGACATAGAAGCCGTTCTCATGGCCCTCGACCTTGATGCCGCGACCGTCGCAGACCAGCGTCGCGCCCTCTTCCACGCCCAGATCGATATAGCCGCTGACCTTCTGCTGGTGCTCGCGGGTCACCAGCGGGCCCATGTGCGGCTCGGGCTCGGTGCCCAGGCCCGGGCCGGTAAGCATCTGGCTGATTTCGCCTTTGAGCATCTCGACCAGCTTGTCAGCCACCTCGTCACCGACACACACCGCCACCGAAATCGCCATGCAGCGCTCGCCGGCCGAGCCGTAGGCCGCGCCCATCAGCGAGCTGACCACCTGCTGCGGATCGGCGTCGGGCATCACCACCATATGATTTTTCGCTCCGCCCAGGGCCTGGCAGCGCTTGCC
>DNMQ01000484.1 GCA_003488145.1 Pseudomonas sp. | reverse complement strand
CTGCGCAGCACCAGCCTGCTGGCGCAGCAGGAAGCAGTGGCGATGGGGGCGGGGATTGCGATCCTGCCCGCTTTTTCCGCCGACGCCGATCCACGGCTGCGACTGTTGCTGCCGGAGGAGGTCAGCTTTACCCGCACCTTCTGGATGCTGATGCCCATCGAGTTCAAGGACCTGGCGCGCATGCGCACGACCTGGGATTACCTGAAGGAAATGGCGCAGCAGAATCAGGACCGATTGTTGGGCCAGTAGTTATCGATGATTGACCGCATTGCAGCCACGGCGCCGCTAGAGCGCCGTGAGGTTTGCGCTTTTGCCGCTTGTAGAGGCGGTTAGCGAGCAGCACATCATCGAGGCGCTGCCCGGTCGATCAGACGCGCGGCGTGGTGCGGCTTTCGTTGCCCATGGGGGTGGAGTCCGGCATTTGTACGCTGGTATCGGTGAAGTCCGAACTGTGCACTTCGGAATCCATTGGCATATGGCTGTAGCGCTGGCTCGGCAGCGCCGGCTTGCTTTCCATCTCCGCGAGCATGCGCTTGGCCTCGCAACGACCGCTGATACCACGAGCCAGCGCCATACCGCCCATGGCCAGCTCGGCGATCCCGATCAATCCGCCACGGCGTAGCCCCTTGCCCATCATCACCAGGCCGCCCGCCAGCGACGCGGCGCGCTCCCAGCCGTGGACGTTCTGTGGGGCGGTTTTGTCGAACATTTGCTTGATCATGACGCGGCATCCTCTATGCGGGTGGTTTATAGATGACTGCGGCGTGCGGGTAGCGTTCCGGTCGCAGGGGCTGCGCAAGACCAACGTCAGAATTTACGGTTTTTTTACGCCGCCTGACCGGTAACACAATCGAATCTTTACGCCGCCTGCCTCGAGACTCCGTACACGCATTGACGCGTCATACGGAGCATTAGCCATGACTATCCTCGACGGGCTCGCACTGGGCCTGGCCATCCTTCTTTTCCTCTATCTGCTGGCTGCGCTGTTGCGCGCCGAACGTAGTTAGGAGGCCGCATGTACGCCAACGACTACTGGCTGATCGCGGCGTTCTTCATCCTCGTGCTGGCGCCAGCACCCTGGCTTGGCCGCTATCTGTACCGTGCAATGGAGGGCGAACGTACTTGGCTGACGCCTGTATTCCAGCCGGTCGAGCGGCTGTGTTATCGCATTGCCGGTATTGATCAGGAACGCGAACAGAACTGGATGAGCTACTGCCTGGCACTGCTCGGGCTGACTGCGTTCAGCCTCCTGGGTTTGCTTTCGATGCTGATGCTGCAAGGGCAGCTCCCGCTGAATCCGCAGCAGCTGCCCGGGCTCGAATGGCACCTGGCGCTGAACACGGCAGTGAGCTTCGTCACCAACACCAACTGGCAGGCCTATAGCGGTGAGGCACAGCTCAGCTACTTCAGCCAGATGCTGGGTCTGGGTGTGCAAAACTTTGTCAGCCCGGCGGTCGGCCTGGCGGTGCTGGTGGTGTTCTGCCGCGCACTGACGCGCCGCAACGCGGGTGCAGTCGGCAATTTCTGGGTCGATATGACCCGCGCGGTGCTGTACGGGCTGTTGCCGTTCAGCCTGATCCTGGCGCTGCTGCTGGTGTGGCAGGGCGTGCCACAAAGCCTGGCGGACTACGTTCAGGTGGTGACGCTGCAGGGTGGTGAGCAAAGCATTCCACTAGGGCCGGCAGCCAGCCAGATCGCGATCAAACAGCTGGGCACCAACGGCGGCGGCTTCTTCGGTGTTAATTCGGCGCACCCGTTCGAGAACCCGACAGCCTGGAGCAACCTCCTCGAGGTGGCTTCGATCCTGCTGCTGCCAGCCGCACTGGTATTCATGTTTGGCCACTACGTACGCGACCTTCGGCAGAGCAGGGCGATTCTGGCCTGCATGCTGGTGCTGTTCTCACTCGGTCTGGGCACGACCCTGCTCGCCGAGCATCAACCCAACCCTGCGTTTGTCGGTATTGCCATGGAACAGACGGGGCCGCTGGAGGGCAAGGAAAGTCGTCTGGGCATTGCTGCCTCGGCGCTATGGGCTACCGTGACCAGCGCGGCTTCGAACGGCTCGGTCAATGCCATGCATGACAGCTTCAGCCCACTTGGCGGCATGGTGCCGATGTTCAACATGATGCTTGGCGAGATCGTGTTCGGCGGTGTCGGTGCAGGCTTGTACGGCATGCTGCTGTTCGTGCTGGTCACGGTATTCCTGGCGGGCCTGATGATCGGACGCACACCCGAGTACCTGGGCAAGAAGCTCGAAGCGCGCGAGGTCCGCCTGCTGGTGGCGTCTCTGCTGGTGATGCCGGTGGGTGTGCTGGTGCTGGCTGCACTCGGTGTGAGCTTGCCGGGGCCCGCCGCCTCGATCACCAATCCTGGCCCTCATGGGCTGAGCCAGATCCTGTACGCCTATACCTCGGGTACCGGCAATAACGGCTCGGCCTTCGCCGGGTTTGGTGCCGGCACGACCTATCACAACCTGATGATCGCGCTCGCCATGCTGCTGGGGCGCTTCGGCTTCATCCTGCCGGTGCTGGCGATTGCCGGCAGTTTGGCGGCGAAGAACCGCGCACCGCTCGATGCCAACAGCTTCCCCACCCACGGACCGCTGTTCGTGACGCTGTTGACCCTGGTGATCCTCCTGGTCGGCGGGTTGACATTCCTGCCGGCCCTCGCGCTCGGCCCGCTCGCCGAACACTTCGTCCTGCTGCAAGGCTTCTGAGGAGCGTCATGATGAACGTCCGTCAAACGGCACTCGAAAGTGCCGAGCAACAACCTGCTACATCCTTTGCTGCGCTGTGCAAGCCGGCGCTGTTGCAGGCCCTGGTCAAACTAGACCCACGCCGGCTCGCCCGATCTCCGGTGATGCTGGTGGTCGAGCTCGCCGCTGTAGCGACCACATTGCTGTGTTTCCTGCCAGATGCTGCGGTCGGTCGCCCGGTGGCAATACAGATAGCGCTATGGCTGTGGTTCACCGTGCTATTTGCCAACTTTGCCGAAGCGCTTGCCGAAGGGCGCGGCAAGGCACGGGCGGATAGCCTCAAGGCAGGCGTGCAGGGACTCGAGGCGCGACTGCGAGATGACGATGGCAATTACCGCCAGGTGGCGGCGAGCAGCCTGCGTCGCGGTGATGTGGTAAGAGTCGAGGTCGGCGAACTTATTCCCGGCGATGGCGAAGTCATCGAAGGCATCGCGGCCGTCAACGAGGCGGCGATCACCGGGGAGTCTGCACCGGTGATCCGCGAGTCGGGAGGGGATCGCTCGGCCGTCACGGGCAATACCCGCGTAGTGTCCGATTGGCTGCTGGTGCGGATCAGCAGCGATCCGGGCGAATCCACACTGGATCGAATGATCGCCCTGGTCGAGGGAGCCAAGCGGCAGAAAACACCCAACGAGGTCGCGCTGGACGTCCTGTTGATCGGGCTGACACTGATCTTTCTCGTGGTGGTCGCCACGCTGCAGCCATTCGCCCGCTTCGCCGGGGGCGATCTGCCTCTGGTCTTTCTGGTCGCGCTGCTGGTGACATTGATTCCGACGACGATCGGCGGGCTGTTGTCGGCGATCGGCATCGCCGGCATGGATCGTCTGGTGCGGCTCAATGTGATCGCCAAGTCGGGCCGGGCAGTGGAGGCGGCGGGCGACGTCCAGGTGCTGCTATTGGACAAGACCGGCACCATCACCTTTGGCAACCGGCGCTGCAGCGCGATGGTGAAGGCCCCAGGCATTTCCACCACCGAGCTGTCGTATGCGGCATTGCTCTCTTCGCTGGCGGACGACACGGCCGAAGGTAAATCCATCGTGGAATACCTGCGTGCCCTGTCGCCCATGGCGGAGCCGTCCACACAGAACGTCAGCAATATCCCATTCAGCGCGGAAACCCGTTTATCCGGTGCCGATCATCAGGACCGCCGCTATCGCAAGGGTGCGGTAGACGCCGTGCTTGACCATCTCGGCATGACGCGCGAGCAGGTTCCGCCGGTACTGGCACGTGAGGTGGAAAAGATCGCTCAGAGTGGTGGCACGCCTTTGCTGGTATGCGCCGATGACCGTTTGTTGGGCGCCATCCACCTCAAGGATGTCGTGAAGCCCGGCATACGCGAGCGCTTCGCCGAGCTGCGCCAGCTGGGCATACGTACGGTGATGGTTACCGGGGACAATCCGCTGACCGCAGCCGCGATCGCAGCCGAGGCCGGGGTCGACGACCTTATCGCCGAAGCGACGCCGCAGAAGAAATTGCAGCGCATCCGCCAGGAGCAGGCCGAAGGCAAGATGGTCGCCATGTGCGGCGATGGCGCCAACGATGCGCCAGCGCTGGCGCAGGCCGATGTCGGCATGGCGATGAACGACGGCACCCAGGCGGCTCGGGAGGCGGCGAATCTGGTCGATCTGGACTCCGATCCGACCAAGCTGCTCGACGTGGTTCAGGTAGGCAAGCAGCTGCTGGTGACACGGGGCGCGCTGACGACCTTTTCGATCGCCAACGACGTGGCGAAGTACTTCGCCATCCTGCCGGCATTGTTCATCGGCATCTATCCGCAGCTCTCGGCACTGAACCTGATGCAGCTGCACAGCCCGGAGAGCGCAATCCTGTCGGCGATCGTGTTCAACGCGCTGATCATCGTCGTCCTGATCCCACTGGCGCTGCGTGGCGTGCGCATCAATGCGGCCGACGCAGCCAGCCTGCTACGGCGCAACCTGTTGCTTTACGGACTGGGCGGGCTGCTGGCGCCGTTCGTTGGGATCAAGCTGATCGATCTGCTACTGACCGCGACTGGTCTGGTCTGAATCCTGCCGCGCCAACGTGGCGCGGCTTCTGGAGATGAAAAGATGCTCAAACAAATTCGTCCGGCTTTCGTCCTGCTGGTCCTGATGACCGTCATCACAGGGGGCGCTTATCCGCTGCTGGTCACGGCTGTGGCACAGCTGGCCTTTGCCGAGCAAGCCAACGGCAGCCTGGTTCGTGATGCCAGCGGGCAGGTGCGTGGCAGCAGCCTGCTGGCCCAGCGTTTCGAAGGGGCGCAGTGGTTCCATCCGCGCCCGTCGGCGGGGGGCTACGAGACGGTGGCCAGTGGCGCCAGCAACCTGGCACCAAGCAACCCGGAACTGGCGGATCAGGTCCGTGCGCGGGTAATCGAGTGGGCTGGCAGCCCTACGAAACCGGTGCCCATGGAGTTGGTGACGACTTCGGCCAGTGGGCTGGACCCGCACCTGACCCTGGCTGCGGCCCGCTTCCAGGCGTCACTGGTGGCGGCCGCTCGGGGCATCCAGCCCGAGCGTGTGGAGCGCTTGCTGCTCGAGCACCTGGAAGCCCCTCTGGTGGGGCCCGCCGTAGTAAACGTGCTGGCTCTGAATCTTGCATTGGCTGACAATCGCTTGCCTGCCCCCAGCGAGTGACCTGAATGAGCGATGCCCTGCGCGCGGATGCGCTGCTCGACGATGTTCCAAGGGAAGGCCGTGGGCGTCTCAAGGTTTTCCTCGGAGCCGCGCCCGGCGTCGGCAAGACCTATGCGATGCTGCAGGCCGCACAGCGCCAAAAACGGCTTGGGTGCGACCTGCGTGTGGGTGTGGTCGAAACCCACGGCAGGGCTGAAACCGAAGCGATGCTCGTTGGCCTGCCCGAGCAGCCGCTGATCCGCAGCGAGTATCGTGGCATCACCCTGGCCGAGATGGACCTCGATGGACTGCTGGCGGCGCGGCCGCGTGTGGTGCTGGTGGATGAACTGGCCCATAGCAACGCCCCCAGCAGCCGCCACAGCAAACGTTGGCAGGACGTGCTGGAACTGCTCGAAGCAGGCATCGACGTCTATACCACGGTCAATGTCCAGCATCTGGAAAGCCTGAACGATCAGGTCCGTGCGATCACCGGGATACAGGTGCGGGAAACCGTACCCGACTGGATCCTGCAGGAAGCGGACGACATCCTGCTGATCGACCTGCCGCCGCGCGAACTGCTGGAACGCTTGCGTGAAGGCAAGGTTTACGTGCCCGATCAGGCCAGGGCGGCCATCGATGCATTCTTCACGCAGACCAACCTGACGGCCTTGCGTGAGCTGGCGATGCAGACTGCCGCCGCGCGGGTCGATGCCGAGCTGAACCGGCGTTATCGCTTGCAGGGTCAGTCGGCACCGGCCGTTCGTGGTCGCCTGCTGGTCGGTATCCACGGTAACGATGCTGCCGAAGGGCTGGTCCGGCATGCCGCGCGCGTTGCGGAGCGCAGGCACCTGCCGTGGTCGGTCGTGTATGTGAACACCGGGGCGAGTCGCGGCGAGACAGAGCTCGCTCATCTGCAAGCGGCTCAGCAGCTGGCAGAGCGGCTGGGCGGCGAGGTGGTGGAGCTGCGCGGGGAACGGGTGGCGCGAACACTGATCGACCACGCATACGAGCGCCGCGCTACGTTGCTCCTGGTCGGGCGTAGCGGCGCACGACGGGGCCTGAAACGGGTGTTCATGCGTTCGGTCGCCGAGCAGCTCATCGCGGCAGGTCAGGGGCTGGAAGTCAGTATTCTCGACCAGCAGCGCACGCCCTCGCGCAGGATCGGCGAGGCGAGACGGTCGGCGGACTGGCGCAACTACATGTTGGCGCTGCTGGCGACCCTGGTGGCGACCGGGGCCGCGCTGGTGCTGTCGCGCTACCTCGCGCTACCCAACATCTCTCTGGTTTTCCTCGCAGCGGTGCTGGTCGTGGCTGTGCGCAGTAGCCTTGGCCCGGCGCTGGCGTGCGCGGGATTTTCGTTTCTTTTTTACGACTTTCTGTTCATCCCGCCGACCTTCACCTTTATCGTGGCGCGTCAGGAAGATGTGCTGACGCTGTTGTTCTTTCTGTTGATGGCAGTCCTGGCCGGCAATCTCGCCAGTCGCCAGCGCCGCCAGCTGCAGTCCCTGCGTCAGGCTCAAGCGCAGACCACGGCGCTGCTCGACCTTTCCCGGCGACTCAGCGCTGCGACGGATGTACAGGCGGTCTGTGCCGTTGCAGTTCACCAGCTGCAGTTGTTGCCGGATATCGAAGCTGTGGTGGCTATGCGGACGAAGAAGGCCGAGTGGTCGTTCAAGGGCGGTGCTCTGCCTGATCTGCTGAACGACCAGGCGTTGGCAGCGGCCGAGTGGGCCTGGAAACATGGGCAGCCCGCGGGGAGGGGGACCGATACCCTACCTGGCGGACAGTGGTGGTGGCTGCCGCTCAGCGGAGATGGGCAGTCGCTGGGCTTGCTGGGCATTCATCCTCTCGCCGGGACGCAGCTGCCGCCGCCGAAACGTCGGCTGATAGCCGCCCTGGCCCAGCCGCTTGCCCAGGCGCTGGGTCGTGCGACCCTCGCCGATGAACTGGAAGCGGCCCGGCTGCATGGCCAGAACGAAGAGCTGCGCAGTGCCTTGCTGGCTTCCGTTTCGCACGATTTGCGCACACCGCTGACCGCCATGCGCGGGTCCATCGACTGCCTGGCCAGTCTGGGGGCGGGCATGAGTGAGACTGACCGGCAGGAGCTTCTGGATACCACGCGGGACGAAGCGGAGCGGCTGGATCGCTATATCCAGAACCTGCTGGATATGACGCGGCTGGGCCATGGCGGTCTCAAGCTGATTCGCGACTGGGTGACGCCGGCCGATATTGTCGCCAGCGCCCTGCAACGCCTGCAGCGAGTCCTGGCTGGTTTCCAGGTCGTGCTTCGGATTCCCGACCGGCTGCCGCTGCTGTACGTCCACGCGGCGCTGATCGAACAGGCGCTGGTCAACGTGCTGGAAAATGCTGCGCGATTTTCCTCGCCGGGAGGGTCCGTGGAAGTGGCAATTTCAGCGGCCCCCAACGCGTTGCGTTTCATCGTCAGGGACGAGGGGCCGGGCATTCCCGAAGCGGAGCGAGAGAAAATCTTCGATATGTTCTACACCGCTGCACGGGGAGACCGGGGCGGTCCGGGCACCGGGCTGGGGCTCGCCATCTGCCAGGGCATGATCGGCGCTCATGGCGGGCGCGTACTGGTTGATGATGGGCTCAATGGCCGAGGCGCAAGTGTGATCCTGGAACTGCCGCTATCGCCGCAGCCGGAAATGGAGGACGGTCTTTCGTGAGTGGCGAATCGGCAAGTGTTCTGATCATCGACGATGAGCCGCAGATCCGGAAATTCCTTCGCATCAGCCTTGTCTCGCAAGGCTATCGGGTGGTCGAGGGCGTCGATGGCCGCGATGGTCTGACCCGTGCGTCGCTCGAGCGGCCGGATCTGGTTGTGCTGGACCTTGGCCTGCCTGACATGGACGGCCAGGTCGTGTTGAGCGAGCTGCGCGGCTGGAGCCAGGTGCCGGTGATTGTGCTGTCGGTACGCTCCAGTGAGGCGGAAAAGGTCAGGGCGCTCGATGCTGGCGCGAATGACTACGTCACCAAGCCATTCGGTATTCAGGAATTCCTCGCCCGGGTGCGCGGGCTGTTGCGTCAATCCACGGTTTCTGCGAGCACGACCGCCCAGGTGGTTGCAGGTGCCTTGTGCATAGACTTCGCGTTCAGACGGGTCAGTCTGGACGACCAGGCCGTGAGCCTCACCCGCAAGGAGTATGCGGTGCTAGCGGAGCTGGCCCGTCACGCTGGGCGGGTGGTGACACAACAGCATTTGCTGAAAGAAATCTGGGGGCCGTCCCACGGAGGCGACAGTCACTATCTACGTGTCGTCATCGGGCATCTGCGGCGCAAGCTTGGCGACGATCCGGCTGCGCCGCGCTTTATCGTGACCGAGCCCGGAGTCGGGTATCGCTTGGTCTCGGACGCATGATGCGCGCACCTGAGCAGCACTTCATCGCTGCCAGAGAATGAGCGGCAGCTCCAGCGGCACCGCCAGGCCCAGCGCGGGGCTGGGGACGACCCGTGCCGTGTAGTCGGCCTCAGGGCGCTGGGTGCTCAGCTCGGTCCGGAAGGTGGCGTATGAGCCTTCGTGGTGCTGGAGTTGCAACGTATGGACGCTGGCCGGCTCCGCTCCCTGCGATTCGGCGAACAGCTGCACGGCTATCTGATCCGGTTCGATTCGGCCGAGGTGCAGGCGAGCCGCAATATGCTGGCCATCGCCCTCGCGCCGCCACTCAAGCTGTTCGAAGGCCAGTTCGTGCCAGTAACTGCGCAGGCTGGTGATTCGGCGCAACATCTCGCTGGCCAACGCAGAACCATCCGCGCAGCGCTGTCGGTAGTTGCCGGACAGCGGCAGGTAATAGCGCTCGGTGTATTCACGCACCGTTCGGTCGGCGGAAAAGCGTTCCACCAGAGCACTCATGCTGCGGCGCATGCGTTTCACCCAGGCGGTGGGGATGTCCTGCTGGTCGCGCTGGTAGAAGCAGGGCACGACTTGCTCTTCGAGTAGCCGATACAGCTGTTCGGCGTCCGCGGCATCGTGTTCGGGTTCGTGCTCCAGGCCGTCGCCGACCGCCCAGCCGAGGTCGGCGGCATAGGCTTCGGCCCACCAGCCGTCGAGCTGCGAAAGATTCAGCCCACCGTTGGCCAGGACCTTCATGCCGCTGGTGCCACTGGCTTCCCACGGGCGACGAGGGGTATTCAGCCAGACATCCACGCCCTGCACCATGTGCCGGGCGATACGCATGTCATAGTCCTCGAGAAATACCACGTGGCCGGCAATATCGGGGCGCGCGGCGAACTGCTGCCATTCGCTGAGCAGCGCCTGGCCGGCGCGATCGGCGGGGTGCGCCTTGCCGGCAACCAGCAGCTGCACCGGGTAATCGCGATGGGTGAGGAGGCGCGCCAGCCGCTCCGGGTCCTGCAGCAGCAGGTTGGGGCGTTTGTAGGCGGCGAAGCGCCGGGCAAAGCCGAGCGTCAGCCGTTGCGGGTGCAGGCGCGAGCCGGCGAATTCGATCTCCGCAGGCGAGGCGCCGTGCACCGCGAGGCTGCGGGCCAGGTGGCTGCGTACGAAGCTGAGCAGTTCGCCACGGGCATGCTGGCGGATCTGCCACAGCCAGCGGTCATCGACCTGGGCCAGAAGATCGTCCACGGAAGCCTGGTCGGTGCCGCGCCAGGGAATCTCATCGCCATGCAGCTCATACCAGTGGGCTTCGGCGTCCGGCGATACCCAGGTCGGCAGATGGATGCCATTGGTGACATGACCGATCGGCACCGACTCGAGCGGCCAGCGCGGATAAAGCTCGCGGAAGATGTAGCGACTGGTGCGGCCATGCAGCTGGCTGACGGCATTGACCGCGCCGGCCCCGCGCGTTGCCAGGTAGGCCATGTTGAATGGCTCGTGTGGGTCGTGCGCATGCTTGCGACCCATGGCCAGCAGGGACTGCAGCGGGATGCCCAGTTCGTACTCGGCATAGCGCTCCAGGTATTTGCTCAGCAGCTCCGGCGGGAAGCGGTCGAAGCCGGCTTCGACGGGCGTATGGGTCGTGAACAGATTGCCCGCGCGGGTTGCGTGGAGTGCCACGTCGAAGGACACGCGCTCCCTGGCCATGTAGCTGCGGGCGCGCTCCAGCACGGCGAAGGCGGCGTGGCCGTCGTTCAGGTGAAGCACGTCGGCCTGCAGTCCGGCGGCTTCGAGCAGCCGCCAGCCGCCGATGCCCAGCACCAGCTCCTGGCGCAGACGCATTTCGTTGTCGCCACCGTAGAGTTCGCTGGTGATCAGTCGTGCGATGGGCGGGTTGGCAGGGTCGTTGGTGTCCAGCAGGAGCAGGCGGTGGCGGCCGACCCTGGCCTGCCAGCCGCGCAGCCAGATCTGCACGCCGGGCAGCTGGATCGCGAAACGCAATGCTGTTCCGCTGGCGTCGAGCAGCGGCTCGATGGGCATCTGCCGGGTGTCATTGACCGGGTAGAGCGCCTGCTGGCGACCATCCGGGCCGATGCTCTGGCGAAAATAGCCGTGCTGCCAGAGCATGCCTACTGCGGTTATCGGCACGCCGAGGTCGTTGGCGGCCTTGAGCTGGTCGCCGGCGACATTGCCGAGCCCGCCGGAGTAGATCGGCAGCGCCTCGCTGAGCATGTACTCCATGGAGAAATAGGCGACTCGCGCGAGTTGTTCGCTGTAACTCTGGTCACCGTGACTTTGACTGGCGAACCAGGTCGCCCGCTCCAGGCGTGCCTGCTGAGCTTTGACGATGCCCTCCACCAGACGATGGCATTCAGCTCGCTGCAGCAGTGCTTCCAGCTTCTGCAGCGGCACCGTGCTGAGCACCAGGCTGGGATTGCGCGTGAGCTGCCACAGGTCGTTATCGATCAGCTGCCACAGGTCATCGTTCTGGCTGGTCCAGCGGATGGACTGGTCAAAGGCGAGCTGGCGCAGGGTTTCCGGGGTGATGGCGGGGCGTTCGGATGCAGGCGTCATGCAGGCTCTCTCGTCTGAACTGGGCGCGCGGTATTTTCCAGCATAGGCCTATCGCCGCGGCTGATGGCCAGCGGCTCAGCGTCGCGGGCCGGCCGCAGGTTGCGGTACCTCGCCCGGGGTGACGGGCTCCTTGTCGATGGTTTCCTCGACCTGCTGCTCGTCGTCGCGATCGGCTTCGAGGCCATGCTGCTCTTCAGTGTGCTTGGGGTCGTACTGCAACTCGATGAACACCGGAAAATGGTCGGAGCCGATATCAGGCAGCCGCAGCAGGCGGATGAAGCGGAAATGCGCGCTGTGGAAGAAGTGATCAAGCGGCCAGCGCAGAAACCAGTGATGGGCATGGAAGGTGTTGTACATGCCGCGGCCGACCCGTGGGTCGAGCAGTCCGCTGATCTTGCGGAACAGGCGCGTGGTGGGCGACCAGGCGACATCGTTGAGGTCGCCGCTGACGATGATCGGGTCATCGCTGTCCTGGATGCTCCTGGCGACCACCAGCAGCTCCGCGTCGCGCTCGGTGGATTCCTCGTTCTCGGTCGGGCTGGGCGGTGCGGGATGCAGGAAGTGCATGCGCACCGTGAGCTCGTCGCTGACACGCACCCGAGCATGCATGGAGGGCACGTCGTCCTCCACCAGAAAGCACAGCTCCGGCTCTTCCAGCGGCAGACGTGAAAACACATGCATGCCGTAGAGGTTGTCCAGTGGGCAGCGGATGCTGTGCGGGTATTGCTCGGCGAGTTGCTCGAGCTGCGTTTCCCACCATTGGTCCGATTCGAGGGTCACCAGCACGTCGGGGCGGTACTCGCGAACCAGCGCCAGCAGCCGATCGGACTGCCGATTCGGCCCCAGCACATTGGATGACATCACCCGGATGCGCGGCCCTGCAGCATCTGTCTCCGCCCTGCGCACCTCGTTGCGCCAGGGGCGTGTGTAGGGCACGACCCATGCGAGCTGGTAGATCAGACACGCGCCGGCCAGGGCAGAGATCAGATAATGCCAGGGCTGGCTGTAGTCGAGCAGCATGCCTTGAGCGACGAGCAGGGCGACCAGCAGCGCGCCGAGCTGCAGGCGCGGAAACTCCCATACGCGCACCCACCAGGCGCGATGCCGCCACAGCGGCAGGAGTGTGACCAGCACAAAGAGTCCCGTGGTGAGCAGCAGTATCCCTTCGATCATGACGTTTCCCGTTATGGCCGATCAGTTCGGCAATCAGGTGTGCACTCCAGATTGGTTCCAGGACCGGGGTATTCGACAGGCAATCAGGCGAAGCGTCGCAAACGAATTCGGATTACGTCCAGTTTTTGCCGGTGCGTGCGCCGAAATCGGCGCCGGGAAGGGCGCCGATGCGGGCGTTGGGGATCACTTTTCGGCCGAAAGCATGCCGCTGGTCAGCGCCGGCAGGTTTTCCGGTCGGCACAGCGTGTTCTGGCCTTGCAGGTAGGGTTGCAGGAGGGGCGCCATGCCCTTGAGCGTTTGCACGGGCAGCGCCGAGGTAAAACGGAAGCTGTCGGCGGCGCGCCCAGGCACATAGGCTGTCAGCGTGCCGAAGTGGTTGGGCCCGAGATAGAAGACGAAGGTGGCTGTGCGGTTCAGCGCCAGCGAGCTGATCAGCCGGCCGCCAGCGCCGACGCTCTGGATGCGGTTGTCGCCGGTGCCGGTCTTGCCGCCCATTCGCAAAGCGCTGCCGTCCTGCTGCACGAAACTGCCTTGCAAACGCCGCGCAGTACCGCCTTCGACCACATTGGCTAGCGCATCCTGCAGCGCCCTGGAGACCTCGACCGGCATCACCCGCTTGCCGGTCCCGGCGACCAGGTCCATGCGGGTTTCATAGGGCGTGCCCTGGGCGAAGTGCAGGTTGTCGATGCGCACGCTGGGCAGGCGGACACCATCGTTGAGGATGATGCCCATCAGATCGGCCAGCGCAGCCGGCCGATCACCCGAGCTGCCCAGCGCGGTCGCCAGTGACGGCACAAGGTTGTCGAACGGATAGCCCAGCCGCTGCCAGCGGCGATGAATGTCGGTGAAGGCTTCGACCTCCAGCATGATGCGAATCCGGCTGTCGCGCGCGCTCTTGTGCCGGCTGCGGAACAGCCAGCCGTAGACTTCCTGGCGCTGCGCGCGGCTGTCGGCGACCACTTCGGAGAGCGTCGCCTGCGGGTGGGCGATCAGGTAGCCCAGCAGCCAGAGGTCCAGCGGGTGCGTGCGGGCGATGTAGGCCTGATCGGGCAGGCTATAGGCGCCCGGGCCATAGCGGGTGTAGAGCGCATCCAGCTTCTTGTCGTTGAGATCGGAGTCCGGCAGATGCTGCTTGAGAAAACTGTCGAAGACCGGCCGCTCGGCATCCGGCATCAGGTAGCGGTGCACGGCCGCCAGGCGCACGGGTGTCGGCCGCATGCCCTGCAGGAAGGTCTCGATGCGCTGCTCGGCGCTCTTGTTACGGTACTTCTTCCAGAAACGTTGCAGGAACACCGAGCCCTCGCGATCGGCGAAGCGGGTCAGGTATTCCTGGCGGCGCGGGTCCTTGTCGTCCCCCAGCAGTTCGGCACTGTTGATGGTTTCGTAGGTGCTGTAGCTCACCAGATCACGCATCAGCCGTACGAAGGGCAGATTGATCGATTCGCGCAGCGACTCGCGTACGGTGGGGATGCGCCCGTCGTCTTCACGGCGGAAGTTGCCGAAGCGGTGCATGCCGGCGCCGGGGAAGAAGCGCTCGGCCGGGGCCGCCGAGTAGCGGCGCTCCAATGCGGCATCGAGCACGGGACCCAGGCTGCGATCGGGATTGGTGGCCAGATAGTCGATGGGAAAGGGGGGGAGGGGGGGGGGGGGGGGGAGGGGGGGAAGGGTGCGAGGGAGGAGGGGGGAAGAGGGAGGGGGGAGG
>DNMQ01000467.1 GCA_003488145.1 Pseudomonas sp. | reverse complement strand
TCCATCGGACTGTGCGCCCTAGCCGGCGGCGCAATGGATGTCTGAGTCAGCGCGTTTGGAGTAGCAGATCCGATGATCTTCGACGAGTTCAGCATCAAGACCCTGATCCGCCCGGTGCAGGACTTTCCCCGCCCGGGTGTGGTATTTCGCGACATCACCCCGCTATTCCAGTCGCCAAAGGCGCTACGCATGGTGGCTGACAGCTTCATTCAGCGCTATGTGGAGGCCGACTTCACACATATCGGCGCGCTTGATGCACGAGGGTTCCTGGTCGGCTCGATTCTCGCCTATGAGCTGAACAAACCTCTGGTGCTGTTTCGCAAGCAGGGCAAGCTGCCGGCCGACGTGCTGTCGCAGGCCTACAGCACCGAATATGGCGAAGCGCATCTGGAGATTCACGCCGACAGCCTTTGCGAGGGCGATTCGGTGCTGTTGTTCGATGACCTGATTGCGACCGGCGGCACGCTGCTAGCCGCCGCACAGCTTGTGCGACGCATGCGCGCGAGCATTCTTGAGGCCGCTGCCATCATCGATTTGCCCGAACTGGGCGGATCGCAGAAACTTCAGGACATTGGCATTCCCACGTTCACTCTGACCGCCTTCGCCCTAAGCGACCGCTGACGGCGAATTCCCCGCGCCGCCGCTAGGTAAAGGATCTGCCCGTGTTAATGACGTTAAGGCGCAGCCTGCTTATCCTAGTTCTGGCCTGTACTCCTCCCGGGTTCGCACTCGATCGCGATGCACTGCTGGACCAGGCGAATATCCTGCTGCTGCCGCGTGAACGGCCCATTCCCCAGCTCGAGCTGATCGACCAGGACGGCCAGCCTTTCAGTACTTCGTCGCTGCAGGGGCGCTGGCACATCCTGTTCTTCGGCTTTACCGCCTGCCCCGACATCTGCCCGACCACGCTGAGCGACATGCGTCGGCTGCTCAGCCAGCTACCGCCCGAGACTCGCGAGCAGTTGCAGGTGGTATTGGTCAGCGCCGATCCCGCGCGCGATACGCCGGAACAACTCAAGGCCTACCTGAGCTACTACCGCGCCGGCTTCAGCGGCTTGACCGGCGACATGGAGCAACTGCTAAGGCTATCCAAGGCACTGGGTCTCCCTTTCGTTCCGGCGCGCGAAACAGAAGGCGACTACAGTGTCAGTCATAGCGGAAATCTGGCCTTGGTCGCACCGGATGGCAGCCTGCGCGGGCATATTCGTGCGCCGCTGAAACTGGAGGGCTTGCAGCGGATGCTGCCGCAGATACTCGAGAACGAACGCTGAAACTGGCCATCGAAGCCGAATTACCGAATCAGTGGCAGTCCAGGGTATCGGCCAGCACGTATGCCTGAAATGCCACCTCATCGACCCATTGCTGAGTCAGCCCCGCCAACCGCCCTTCTGCCGACCATTGCGCCAAGAGTGCGTTGATCTGCTGCTGCAGGTTAGCGTCATCGGCGACCGTCAGGCTTAGCTGCCACCCGGCATCGAAAAGCGACGGTAACAGGTGCTTGTAACGCCGCCACTCGGACAAGGTGGCGATCTCCGTCAGCAGCACATCATCTTCGACAACCGCAGCGCACTCACCAAGCTTGAGTCCGATCAGCGCATGCGCCGCGCTCGGATATTCCCGAGGCACCGCCGCGAAGCGCTCGCTCAGCAACGCTCCATATGGACTCGCGTGATTGACGCAAACCGTCTGCCCCTGAAGATCGGACCAGGCAAGCAACTCACCTTCCGTCGCGCTTAGCGCGGCAGGCACACCATGATAGTAAGTGGCCGGACCAACCCGATCGCCTGCGACCAGGCGCACTTCAGCGTCATCTGCGCTGACCACGGAAAACCCGGAACGCCCAAGCGCTTCGGCCAATTGCTCGATCAGCGCCGACTCGAAACTCTCCGTTTCGCTGCTGGACAGCACCCGGCGTTCGGGCAGTTGCACCCGCAACGACTCGGCCATCGACGCGACCGGCATCAACAGGATGAGCCATATGGCAATGCGCGAGAGAACAGACATGCAATGGCCTCAGACGTACTGATAGCGAAGCATCCGCTGCTTGAACTTCTCCAGTACAACCTGATCGATCAGCGTGGCGAGAATGGCGATGACCAGAATGTTCATCATCACGCCAACCATGTCAGCAATCTCGCCCGAGTACGCGAGCGAACGCCCGAGCCCCTGGCCGAAACCAATCAGCATCTCGGCGGAGATCAGCGCACGCCAGGCGTTACCGAAGGCCAGCTGCGCGCCGGTGATCAGCTCTGGCATCACGGCGGGCAGGTAAACGCGGCGCAGCAGCTGCCAGCGCGAGGCACCCATGACCCGCGCCGCGGCGACGTGCACCGGCTGCACGCTCTCGGTGGCATTCATCACCGACAGCGCCATCGGGAAGAAAGCAGCCAGGGCGACCACCACGATGATCGGCAGATTGCCGAAACCCATCACGATCAGAAACAACGGCACCCAGGCGATCGACGGAATCGACTGCAGAATGACGATGGCCGAGCGCAGGATCTCGCGAAAGAAGAACAGTACCCCACCCACCAGGCCGAAACCGATACCGAACAGCAGCGCGAAGCTATAGCCGCTGCCGAGGCGACTCATACTGCCGTAAAGCCCTTCGCGGAACTCTGGCTCCTGGATAGTGCTGAACAGACGCTCGAATACGGTCGGGATACCTGGCATCAGAAAGGCCGGCAAACTCCATGCTGCGGCCTGCCAGATCAGAAGAATGAAAAGGATGGCCAGAACGACCGCAAGGTACTTCTTTGGGCCAGTAAGACGGCGAGCCTGACTCATGGATGCGCTACCTCCGTCTTGATACCCAGCAGACTGAGAATTTCCTTACGCTCGGCAGCGAAGTCGGACAGGTCGTGGCTCTTCTCGCAATGGGTGAAGTTGAAGGTTTTCAGCACGCGAGTCGGCCGCGCGCTGAACACCAGAACGTGATCGGCCAGGTAAAGGGCCTCATCGACATCATGGGTGACCAACAGCACCGTCGGCTGATGCTCCTCGATCAGCTCACGCAACACGTCCTGCAATGCCATTCGGGTCAGGGCATCGAGGGCGCCAAACGGCTCGTCCAGCAACAGCACCTCGGGTTTGGCGATGAATGCACGGGCGAGGGCCGTGCGTTGGCGCATGCCGCCGGAAACCTGGTGCGGATAGTAATGCTCGAATCCATTGAGGCCGACACGCTCGAGCCAGGCCTGCGCCTGTTCGAACGCGCTGGCCTTGGCCACGCCCTGCAGTTCCAGCGCCATGGCAACGTTGCCCTGCAGGCTGAGCCAGGGATAGAGGGCATGCTCCTGGAACACCAGCGTACGTCGAGGGCTCGGCTCGGTGATCGGCTTTTCGTCAGCAAGCACCCGGCCCGCACTGGGCTTCTCCAGCCCGGCAACCAGATGCAGCAGGGTCGACTTGCCGCAACCCGAAGGTCCAACCAGAGCCACCAGTTCACCCTGGGCGAACTCACCGCTGAAGCCCTTGATGACTTCGAGCTGCCCGAAGCGCTTGTCTACTTCTTCAAACCTGAGTTGCATAAAAATCCGCAAATCCAGAAACGAAATTGCCCGGCAATGCGGGCGATGCAAACGGCCCGGCACAAAGGCCGGACCCGTGTAGTCTCAAACCAGAGTCAAGCGATCAGAGTTCGCGAGCTTCCTGCCAGGACAGATCGACGATGGCACTGGTGTCGAACGGCTTACCATCGCGGGTCTTCAGCGAACCGAGCTCCTGCAGAATATCCGCCAGCTCCTGGATGCGCGCCAGATCGTCCTTGCCAAGCTTGGCGCTGAAGGTCTGGGTTCCGATCGCCTCCTCAATGACAACCTCGCGAGCGAGCTCACCACGCTTGAGCGTCTTCAGCGTCGGCTCGGCGATGAAGTAGTCGGCGATCAGCTTGGCTGCCTCGGCCGGCTGCTTGTCGAGCATTTCGATGGCATCGCGCTGGGCGTCCAGCGACTTCCAGACGGCATCCTTGCGCTTGGCCAGGGTATCGCCGGAGGTGATCACCACCATGCACGGGAATGGCCACACTTCACCGATCTCGTAGACCTGCTGAACCGGGGCAACCAGCTGCGCGATGCGATCATACGGCTCGAACAGGAACGCCGCATCGACACGCCCGGACACCAGCGACTGCACCGCAACGGCCGGGCTGACACCCATGATGTTGACGTCGCTCGGCTTGAGTTCGGCATTCTTCAAGGTCACGCCACGCAGCACTGCATCGGCGGTGCTCCCCTCTTTCTGCGAAGCGAGGATCTTGCCCTTCAGGTCGGCAACCTTCTCGATACCCGAACCCTCAAGCGCCACGATGGAGTGGTAGCCCTGCTGAGCACCACCGACCACCTTGAGGTCAGCACCTTTGGAGGCCCAGGCCACCGCATTGGTAAAGCCGAGGACGCCGGTATCCAACTGCCCGCCGACGATCGCCTTAATCAGGTCGGTACCGGAACTGAACTCGATCAGCTCGACGTCAAGGCCATGCTTCTTATACAGACCGGCCTCGTGTGCAACCATGGCCTGGGCATCGTCCATCACACGGATGTAGCCAACTTTGAACTTCTCCTGCGCCTGAGCAAACGCGCTCAGCAGCAGCAGAGCTGGAACCAGCCAATGCTTTGCTTTCATTTCGACCTCGATTCGGATAGCCAGCACATATAACCAGAACGAAGGACTATATTCGTTTTAGTTATCTAACGTTGATGGCTTAGAACTTTACCTGAATCACCCAGAAAACTGCACTACCGAGGTGGCATATCGTCAGTACTTCGGGTTATAGGCGGATTGTCTTGCGGCCGGCCAGTGCGTGGGCCAGGGTTCCGCCGTCGACCAGGTCCAGCTCGCCGCCCAGTGGAACGCCGTGAGCGATTCGACTGATGGTCAGCCCCTTTGGAATCAGCATCTGCGCGATGTAATGCGCCGTTGCCTCACCTTCCACCGTCGGGTTTGTCGCGAGAATGACTTCAGTGAACGCACCATCTGCAACACGCGCCAGAAGCTCGGGAATGCCGATCGCTTCAGGGCCCAAACCATCGAGCGGCGACAGATGCCCCTTGAGCACGAAGTAGCGCCCGCGAAAGCCCGTCTGCTCGACGGCGAAAACGTCCACCGGGCTCTGCACCACGCAGAGCAGCGAATCGTCGCGTCGCGGGTCGGCGCATTGCGGGCACAGGTCGTCTTCGGTAAGGGTACGACACTGCCGGCAGTAGCCGACCCCTTCCATCGCTTTGCTCAGCGCTTGCGCCAGGCGTAAGCCGCCGCTGCGATCTCGCTCCAGTAGCTGCAATGCCATGCGCTGTGCAGTTTTCTGGCCCACGCCGGGAAGAATGCGCAGGGCGTCGATGAGTTGGCGGATCAGGGGACTGAAGCTCATAAATTAAGCGTCGCTATGCAAAGGGGCAGCACAGTGCCAGGGATTCAGGCGGCTTGCAGGACCAGAGGCAAGAAAGCGGGACATCGGAGTCTACTGCGCGTAAATGACGATGCCCCGCCCTTCGAGAAGCGCGCCCATGCGCGCCGATTGGCCGTTCGAGTTAGAAAGGCATCTTGAAGCCTGGCGGAAGCTGCATGCCGGCGGTCATGCCGGCCATCTTTTCCTGGCTGTTCTGCTCGATCTTGCGTACCGCGTCATTGACGGCGGCAGCGATCAGGTCTTCCAGGATTTCCTTGTCTTCCTGCATCAGGCTGTCATCGAGGCTGACGCGCTTGACGTCATGGCGACCGTTCATCACCACGCTGACCAGCCCGGCGCCAGACTGGCCCGTCACCTCGGCGTTCGCCAGTTCCTCCTGCATCTTCTGCATTTTTTCCTGCATCTGCTGCGCCTGCTTCATCAGGCCGGCCATGCCACCTTTCATCATGGGAATCACCTCAATTAATCAGGTTTCGGAGTGTTCTACGGGTTCGATGGTGCCTTCGCGGATCACAGCGGCGAACTGCTGCATGAGCTGCCGGACCAGGGGATCTGCGTGAATCGACTGTTCCGCTGCACGCTGCCGCTCGGCACGGCGACGCTGAGCGGCCTGCGCAGGCGTTTCCTGCTCCGGCTTCTGCAGCACGATCTCGAGCTGTAGCGTACGCCCGTGGTATTGATTCAGGGCGTCGTTGAGTCGTCGCTGTTGCGTGGGGTTGAATAGTGCGCTCTGCGCAGGATCGAGATGCATCAGCCAACGGTCGCCTTCCACGGCAATCAACGTACAGTTGGCGGCAATGCTGCCGGTAAGACCGGACAAGCCGAGCTTGAGATACAGCTCCAGCCACTCGGCAGCCAGCCCGGTCGCAGGCTCTACCGCAGGCAGTGGCTCGACGGGCTCCGGCTCATCCCTTGAGTGTTCCAGTTCGTCCAGATAGGCCTCGGCCTGGTTCTCGACCTCGAAGTAGTCCTCGTCCGTCAGCGGCGGTTCGTCATCATCCGGCTCTTCGACCTGTACCACGGACGCCACGTGATCGGCAGCGCCGTCCACCGGTACAGGTTCGGGTAAAACGGCATCAGCCTCGACCGCGACGGGCGGTACGTCAGGCGGCTCATTCCACGGCACATCGATGACAGGCGCGGCCTGCGGCGCTTCCACCACATGAGTGGCGACCGGGGTCACTGCCGAGGGCGTGGGAGCCGGCACGTTCACTGGCATGGTAACGGCCGGCGCAACGGGAGCGGGCTCTGGCACAGCTGCTACGGCAATCGCAGCGGATGGAGTGGACGACACGCCAGCGGGAGCGGAATCGGCCACCGCTGCGGGCTTGGAATCAGCTGTGGCCGGGCTGATTCCCAATGTCTTTAGCGGTGTTCGCGGTGCGCCATCACTGCCTGCAGGACGAAATGCCAGCATGCGCAGCAGCACCATTTCGAAACCGCTGCGAGGATCAGGCGCCAGCGGCAGATCGCGCCGGCCGATCAATCCCATCTGATAGTAGAACTGCACATCTTCGGCCGGTAGCGCCTGAGCCAACGCCAGCACGCGATCACGATCGCCCTGGCCGTTGTCTACCGCCTCAGGCAGCGCCTGGGCGATGGCGACGCGGTGCAGCACATTGAGGATTTCGGCCAGCACGCCAGCCCAGTCCGGCCCCTGCTCCGCCAAGTGGCGAACGGCCTCGAGCAACGCTCTGGCATCGCCTTCAAGCAATGCCTGCAGCACACCATAGACCTGGCCATGATCGAGGGTGCCGAGCATGGCGCGCACATCGGCGGCCAGCACCTTGCCTTCACCGAAGGCGATCGCCTGATCGGTCAGGCTCATCGCATCGCGCATCGAGCCATCGGCGGCACGCCCCAGCAGCCACAACGCATCGTCTTCGAAAGGAACGTTCTCGACGCCCAGCACATGAGTGAGGTGCTCGACCACCCGCTCGGGCGGCATGTTCTTCAGGGAGAACTGCAGGCAGCGCGAGAGGATGGTGACCGGCAGTTTTTGCGGATCGGTGGTCGCCAGCAGGAACTTGACGTGCGGCGGCGGCTCCTCGAGGGTCGTGAGCAGCGAGTTGAAAGAGTGCGATGAGAGCATGTGTACTTAGTCGATCAGGTAGACCTTGTAGCGTCCGCGGCTCGGCGCGTACTGCACGTTGTCCAGAAGTTCGCGCGTGTCCTCGACATTGGGGCGGCTAGCGGCGACCAACAAGATCAGCTAGACGAAGCGCACCTCCACGATCTCCCGACACAACGAAACCAGCACGCAGGGGAGGGACCGGAAGCCAGTCTCGAAGGTCC
>DNMQ01000435.1 GCA_003488145.1 Pseudomonas sp. | reverse complement strand
CCGGTGGACCCGCACGACATGCAGACCCGCCAACGCGTCGGCTACATGTCCCAGGCCTTCTCGCTGTACAGCGAGCTGACGGTGCTGCAGAACCTCGAGCTGCATGCGCGACTGTTCCACCTGCCGGTGGAGCGGCGCGCCACGCGCATTCAGGAGATGCTCACCCGCTTCGATCTCACCGGCGATGCCGAAAGCCTGCCGAGCAGCCTGCCGCTGGGCGTGCGCCAGCGCCTTTCGCTGGCCGTGGCGGTGATCCACAACCCGGAAATCCTCATCCTCGACGAGCCCACCTCCGGGGTCGATCCGGTGGCGCGCGATGGCTTCTGGGAGTTGCTGGTGCAGCTGTCCCGCGAGGACGGCGTGACCATCTTCATCTCCACCCACTTCATGAACGAGGCGCTGCGCTGCGACCGCATCTCGCTGATGCATGCCGGACGGGTGCTCGATAGCGACACGCCGCAGGCGCTGATGGCCAAGCGCGGCCTGCCGACGCTGGAAGAGACCTTTATCGCCTACCTGGAGGAAGCCGCCGCCGCACATGCCGCCGACCAGCCAGCAGCGCCGCCTGCCGCGACGCGCAACCCGATCCAACCGGCCGGCAACAATGGCCGTCAGGCCCGCTTCAGCCTGCGCCGCCTGCTCAGCTACACCCGTCGGGAGGCCATGGAACTGCGCCGCGACCCGATCCGCGCCACGCTGGCGATGCTCGGCAGCGTGCTGCTGATGTTCATCATGGGCTACGGCGTCAGCTTCGACGTGGAGAACCTGACCTACGCCGTGCTCGACCGCGACCAGACCACCACCAGCCAGCACTACCTGCTGAACATGGCGGGCTCGCGCTACTTCATCGAGCAGGCGCCGCTGGCCAGCCATGCCGAGCTCGATCAGCGCATGCGCAGCAACGACATCAGCCTGGCCGTGGAGATTCCGCCGAATTTCGGCCGCGACCTCAAGCGCGGCGCCGTGCCGCAAGTCGCGTTCTGGATCGATGGCGCCATGCCGATGCGCGCCGACACCATCAAGGGCTATGTGCAAGGCATCCACCTGAGCTACCTGCAGCAGCTGGCCCGCGAGGCGGGCGTCGACGGGCAGCTGGCACCGGCTGACGTGGCCATTCGTTATCGCTACAACCCGGACGTGCAGAGCCTGCCAGCCATGGCACCGGCGATGATCCCGCTGCTCCTGATGATGATCCCGGCGATGCTCACCGCCCTCGGCGTGGTGCGCGAAAAGGAACTGGGCTCGATCACCAATTTCTACGTCACGCCGACCACCCGCCTGGAATTCCTGCTCGGCAAGCAACTGCCCTATATCGCCCTGGGCATGTTCAATTTCGCCACCCTGGCGCTGCTGGCGGTGTTCGTCTTCGGTATTCCGATCAAGGGCAGCATCCTCACCCTCTGCCTTGGCGCGCTGCTCTACGTGACCTGCGCCACCGGCCTTGGCCTGCTGATGTCGTCGATCCTGAACAGCCAGATCGCGGCGATCTTCGGCACCACCATCGTCACCCTGCTGCCGGCCATCCAGTTCTCCGGGCTGATCCATCCGGTTTCTGCGATGGAAGGTGCCGGTGCCTTCATCGGCAAACTCTACCCGACCAGCCACTTCCTGATCATCAGCCGCGGGGTGTTCTCCAAGTCGCTGGGGCTGGCCGAGCTGTACCCCTATTTCATTCCCATGCTGCTGGCGATCCCGCTGCTGACCCTGCTCAGCGTCGCCGGCCTGCGCAAGCAGGAGAAATGACATGGGCGGCCTGCGACGCAAACTCGGCAACATCTTCCAGCTCGGCCTCAAGGAACGGCGCCGCCTCTACCGTGACCCGGCGATGCTGGTGCTGATCATCTATTCGTTCACCCTGGCCATCTACGAAGGCGCCACCGCGATCCCCGAGGCGACACACCGGGCTAGCATCGCGGTGGTCGACGAGGATCGCTCACAAGCCTCGCTGCGCATCATCAATGCCTTCCAGCTGCCCTACTTCATCGAACCGAAAGCCATCACCCTGCAGGAGATGGACAGCGGCATGGACGATGGCCTCTACACCTTCACCTTGAACATTCCGCCACGCTTCCAGCAGGACCTGCTCGCCGGCCGCCAACCGACCATCCAGCTCAACGTCGATGCCACCCAGGTCAGCCAGGCCTTCACCGGCGCCGGGCATATCCAGCAGATCATCGCCAGCGAAACCGCCGAGTTCGTCCGTCGCTACCGCAGCAGCGACGCACTGCCGGTCGAAGCGGTGGTGCGCACCGCGTTCAACCCCAACCTCAGCCGCGCCTGGTTCGGCGCGGTGAACGAGGTGATCAACCAGATCACCATGCTGGCGATCATCCTCACCGGCGCGGCGCTGATCCGCGAACGCGAGCACGGCACCATCGAACACCTACTGGTGATGCCGGTGACCCCATTCGAAATCATGGTCGGCAAGGTCTGGGCGATGGGCCTGGTGGTGCTGGCCGCAGCGGCGTTCGCCCTGCGCTTCGTGGTGGAAGGCTGGCTGGATATTCCGATTCAGGGTTCGCTGTGGCTGTTCGCCGGCGGCGCGGCGCTGCACCTGTTCGCCGCCACCTCCATGGGCATCTTCTTCGGCACGGTGGCGCGTTCCATGCCGCAGTTGGGTCTCTTGGTGATCCTCACCCTGATTCCGCTGCAGATCCTCTCCGGTGGGGTGACGCCGCGCGAGAGCATGCCCGAGCTGGTGCAGAACATCATGCTGGTGGCGCCGACAACGCATTTCGTCGAACTGGCGCAGGCGATCCTGTTCCGCAATGCCGGCGCGGCGATCGTCTGGCCGCAGCTACTGGCGCTGGTGGTGATCGGCGTGGTGTTCTTTCTTGGCGCACTGTCTCGCTTGCGGGTGTCGTTGCGCTAGGCCGATCTACCTGCCACAACGCGATTACGTCCCCTGTGCTTGGCCCGGAACAGGGCGTCGTCGGCCTCGCTGAGCACAGCGTCGAGGTTGCAGGTGGCGCAATTGCATGCAGCGACACCGAAGCTCGCGGTACAGCGTATTGTTCGATCACCCTCCGCCACCTGTACCGCCTCGATTACCGTGCGTAGCCGCTCGGCAGTGGCCACCGCCTGTTCCAACGTCGTATCGGCGAGAATCACTGCGAACTCCTCACCGCCCAGACGCCCGAGCACATCATTCGGGCGCACCAACGGACGCAGCGCCTCCCCTACCGAGCGCAGCAATTGATCGCCTATCGCATGCCCATAGGTATCGTTGACCTGCTTGAAGTGATCGATATCGAACATGATGACTGCCATCGGCCGCGCCCGACGGTTGTGCGGGAAGAGCCGTTCGCCCAGTTCGAAGAATGCCCGACGATTGTTCAACCCGGTCAGCTCGTCGGTTCGCGCCAGTGCCTCAGCGCGTGTCACGGCCAGGTGCAGTTCCTGTTCGATGCGCTTGCGCGCGGTAATGTCGGTGGCGATCTCCAGCCGCACGATACGCCCGTCCGGCCAGGGTATCGCCTGGTCCCGACATTGGTACCAATGACCGTTGGCGGTATTCTGAAATTCCCAGACATGCACGCCGGCCGGCCGCCCCTGGGTATCGAGCAGCCTTCCATTGCTGCAGAAGCGGCATGGCCCGTCCTGGTCGGCCTGCAATACCTGCCAGCAGGTTTTACCCTGGTAGTCGCCCCAGACGTTGCGGCCGTACTCGTTCAGGTAGAGCAATTCGTAGGTCTGCATGTCGGAGACGTAAACCAGCGCATCGAGGCGATCGAGGATGCTGGCGACGCCATGACTCTGCTCGCCGGACGCTGGCACCGCGTGCGTATCGTGATCAGCACCTGCTGGCGGAAGCTGCGACAAGACCAATCTCCTTTGCGAGCATCTCGGAACATTCGAGGCCATCGAGCGATTGCTCTGTAACGCGGGGTCGCCCGGTACCGCGATTAACCATCAAGCCGTGCCGCACCGTAATCGCCATCCGCTACCGTCACCGCTCGGGAATTTTTGTATCGACGGCCGGTCTATCCTGCCGACATGCTAAGAGCCTGACGCTCGACAGCGCGCCAAGGAAGCCCAATCACTATGCGCATTCTCGTTACCGGCGGGGCCGGATTCATCGGCTCCGCAGTGATCCGCCATCTCATTCTCGATACCGAGCACAGCGTGCTCAACCTGGACAAACTGACCTATGCCGGCAACCTGGAGTCGCTGGCAGCCGTGGAAGACAACCCGCGCTATCAGTTCCTCCAGGCCGACATCGCCGATCG
>DNMQ01000434.1 GCA_003488145.1 Pseudomonas sp. | reverse complement strand
GACTACACCGCCTCCATCGCTACGCCGCTGCGCGCGCTGCTGGAGGATTCGGCTGCGGCAATGCCTGGTCAGAGCGGCTTGATGTTGCCGCTGACCGAGCCGGGCGAGCGCGATGGCCTGGTGCCCTGATCATGCCCGCGTCGATCCCCGTGCTGCCGCGCAGCATCCCGAGTCACCCGGTAACAGGAGTAACCGCATGAAACGTTCGATCGCCACCGTGTCGCTGAGCGGCACCCTGCCGGAGAAGCTGGAGGCCGCCGCGGCGGCTGGATTCGATGGCGTCGAGCTGTTCGAGAACGACCTGCTCTATCACTCCGGCAGCCCGCAGGACATCCGCCGCCTGTGCGAGGACCTGGGCATTGCCGTCACGCTGTTCCAGCCGTTCCGCGATTTCGAGGGCTGCCCGCGTGCGCGGGTGCAGCGCAATCTCGATCGCGCCGAGCGCAAGTTCGACCTGATGCACGAGCTGGGTGTCGACCTGATGCTGCTCTGCAGCAACGTCCAGGCCGATGCGCTGGGCGACAACGAGACGCTGGTGGGTGACCTCGGCCAGATCGCCGAGCGCGCCGGCGCGCGCGGGCTGCGCGTGGGTTACGAAGCGCTGGCCTGGGGCCGCCACGTGAAGACCTGGCGACAGGTCTGGTCACTGGTGCAACAGGTCGACAATCCCGCACTGGGGGTGATTCTCGACAGTTTCCATACGCTGGCGCTGGGCGACGACCCGAGCGGCATCGTCGACATTCCCGGCGAGCGAATCTTCTTCGTGCAGCTGGCCGATGCGCCGCTGCTGGCGATGGATGTGCTGCAGTGGAGCCGGCATTTCCGTTGTTTTCCCGGGCAGGGCGAATTCGACCTGGCGGGCTTTCTCGCGCCGGTGCTGCAGGCCGGCTACAGCGGCCCGTTGTCGCTGGAAGTGTTCAACGATGGCTTCCGCGCTGCGCCGCCGCGGGGCATCGCCGCTGACGGCCTGCGTGCGCTTCAGCACCTGGAAGAGAAAACCGGGCAACGTCTGAGTGCCTCGACCAGCCCGGCGCTGGCGCAAACGCTGTTCGCGCCACCGCCGGCACCGCGTTACGAAGGCATCGATTTCCTCGAGTTCGCGGTGGACGAGCCGCACGCCGTGCGCCTCGGCAGCTGGCTGCAGCGTCTTGGCTTCGCCCATGTCGGTCAGCACCGCTCGAAGGATGTGCAGCTGTTTCGCCAGGGCGAGATCAATATCGTGCTCAACGCCGAGCCCTATTCGTTTGCCCACAACTACTTCGAGGCGCATGGCCCTTCGGTGTGCGCCATGGCGCTGAAGATCGACGAAGAGGGGCCGGCGCTGGCGCGTGCCTGCGCCTTTGGCGGCCAGCCCTACCGTGGCCTGATCGGGCCGAACGAGCGGCAGATTCCGGCCGTGCGCGCGCCGGACGGCAGCCTTATCTATCTGCTCGAATCCGGTGCGCCAGGGCAGAGCAACTACGACATCGACTTCCGTCTGCATGCGGTCGGCCCGAAGGATGCGGGCTTGCAGCGTATCGATCACATGGCTACCGCGCTGCCGGCCGAAAGCCTGGCCAGCTGGGTGCTGTTCTATCGCAGCCTGTTCGATTTCGAGGCCGACAACGAGCTGCTGCTGCCCGATCCCTATGGGCTGATGAAGTGCCGCGCCATGCGTAGCCCCTGCGGCCGCGTCCGGCTGCCGCTGAACACCTCGCAGGATCGCGATACCGTGATCGCCCAGGCGCTGTCCAGTTATCGTGGCGCCGGGGTGCACCACGTGGCGTTCGCCTGCGACGACATCTTCGCCGAGGTCGCCCGGGCGCAGGCGGCCGGGGTGCCGTTGCTGGAAATCCCGCGCAACTACTACGACGATCTGGCGGCGCGGTTCGATTTCGACGACGCGCTGCTCGCCGAACTGGCGCGCTACAACGTGCTCTACGACCGCGATGCCGAGGGTGGCGAGCTGTTCCACGTCTACACCGAGCCGTTCGAAGGCCGCTTCTTCTTCGAGATCCTGCAGCGCTGCAATGGCTACACCGGCTACGGCACCGCGAATGTCGCGGTGCGCCTGGCGGCGATGGCCAAGCAATGCCGCCGTTCGGCTCCCAGCGCCACCAGCGTCGCCAGCGCCTGCTGAGATGGCGGCGCCCGCGCCGCAAGGCTCCAGCGCCTTGTTTCGGAGCCATCTATATCCGAACTGCCTCACCGCGCAGGCCACTAGCTCGACGCCGCAAGCGCGATGGTATGATCACGGCCTCGCCGCGCCTACTGCTGATTATTCGCCTTGCGCGGCCGCTGGAGCCCATCGTGCCCACCTCAAAGCCAATCGGCCTGCGTCAATGGATCTGGCGGGCCTTCGTGCGCAGCGCGCTCATCCCACTGGTGCTGGTGGAAACCGCGTTGATCGCGATCTATCTGCTGACCAACAACGCCATTCGCGACGCTCAGGTCGAGCATCTGCGCGAAACCGCGCTCAACGACCTGCAGGCGGCGGTAAGTCTAGAGTCGCGTCTGATCAGCGAGCAGCTCAGCCAGGTCAGCTCCCTGACCCAGTTGTATCGCAATCTCACCGCGCAGGCGTTGCGGGGCGTCGCGCCGGGACAGGTGCCCGAACTGGCCCTGAGCGACGAGGGTGTGCGCTACAGCCCCAGCGATGACGGCGGTGCCGCCGTGTTCTATTCCAACGCCACTGCCCCCGAGCGGCATGACCTGCAGAAGATCGCCAGGCTGCGGCAGCTGGAACCGCTGATGAAGGAGATCGAAGCGCGCAATCCGCTGGTCGCCAGCCTCTACTTCAACAGTTGGGATAGCTTCAACCATATCTATCCGTGGTTCTTCACGCTCGATCAGTACCCGGCGGACATGGATATCCCCAAGTACAACTTCTATTACCTGGCAGACGCCAAGCACAACCCGTCGCGCGGCGTAGTGTGGACCGATGTCTACCTCGACCCGGCCGGGCACGGCTGGATGATGTCGGCGACCGCGCCGGTGTACCGCGGCGATTTTCTAGAAGGCGTGGTCGGCATCGACATCACCGTCAGCGGCATCCTCGAGCAGATCGGCCAGGTGCAGGTGCCCTGGGGTGGCTACGCCATGCTGGTCAGCGATGATCTGTCGATCATGGCGCTGCCCGAACCTGGCGAAGCGGATTTCGGCCTGGCCGAGCTGACCGAGCATTCGTATCTGGATGCCATCCGCCGCGAGGTGTTCAAACCGGAGGATTTCCAGCTCGATCGCCGCCCGGAAACCGCTGAACTCGCCGCGGCGATCTCCGGGGCCAGCAGCGGCGTACAGCAAGTGATGCTTGGCGGCCGGCCGCAGCTGGTGGCATGGACCACTGTGGCGCAGACCGGCTGGCACCTGCTGGCGGTGGTCGATGAGGCCGCGGTATTTCGCCAGACCAATGCCCTGGCGAGCCGTTACCAGCAGATCGGCTATCTGCTGATTGCCGGGTTGGTGCTGTTCTATATCGGTTTCTTCGCCCTCATGTGGCTGCGCGCACGCCAGCTTAGCGGCGCGCTGCTGACGCCCATCGCCGGCATCTCGCGGATGCTCGGCGAGATTGGCGTCGGCCGCTGGCAGCCGCAGCCGGCCCAGTCGCAGATCCGCGAGCTGGACGAAATGTGCCGTCACACCCAGGACATCGGCAGTCGCCTGGCCTACAGCGAGTCCGAGCGCTGGGAGGCGCAACGACGACTGGAACTGGTGCTGGAAAGCGCAACCGAGAGCCTCTGGGAATATGACATGCCCAACCACCGGCTGCGTATACGCGGCGGTATGGGGACGCGCTTCGGCCTGCCGTCGGGGCAGCTCAGCGATAGCGAGTTCCGTCGCCGTATCCACCCCGACGACTTGCCGCAGGCGCTGGCGCAGATCGAACGCGTCAGCCGTGGGCTGCAGCAGCGCTACGAGGCCGAATACCGCTTCGCCGATACCCAGGGCCACTACCACTGGCTGCTCAGCCGCGGGCGTGTGCTTGAACATGATCCGGATACCGGCGTGGCGAAGATACTCGCCGGTACTCATGTGGATATCGACGCGCTGAAGCGGGTCGAGGAAGAACTACGCGCGGCGACCCTGCAGGCCCAGGCTGCCAGCGAAGCGAAGGGCCGGCTGCTCTCGGGTATCAGCCATGAACTGCGCACGCCGCTCAATGCGATTCTCGGTTTCGCCCAGCTGATGCGCATGGACTGCGACGACGAGAGCCAATCCGAGGCGGCGGAATACCTCGACGAGATCCTGCTTGCCAGTCGCCATCTCAACCAGCTGCTGGGCGAGATTCTCGAGTGGTCCAGCCTGCAGAACGAACCGGCGCAGCTCGAACTGCAGGCGGTGGACGTCTGCAACCTGATGCGCGAGTGCGCCGAACTGGTCTCGCTCGAGGTTCAGCAACGCGGCCTGCATCTGCAGTTGCAGTTGCCGGATGAGCCACTGCAGGTGCTTGCCGAGCCGCGTCGGTTGCGCCAAGTGCTGCTCAACCTGCTGTCCAACGCGATGAAGTACAACGTCCCCGATGGCCACATCAGCCTGCGTACCGAAACCAGCCCGGGGCATGTGCGGCTGTTGGTCGAGGATACGGGATTGGGCATCGAGCCCGCGCAGCAGGCGCAGGTGTTCGAACCCTTCCAGCGGCTCGGGCGCGAGAACAGCATGATCCAGGGCACCGGCATAGGGCTGTCGCTGTGCCTGGAGTTCGCCCGCCTGATGAACGGCCAGCTGGGACTGCACAGCGAACCTGGCGTCGGCAGCCGTTTCTGGATCGAACTGCCACGCCTGGCGCCTGCTGCGCTGCAGTAGCGCGGGGTACTGGCTGGTCACGCCTTGCGCTATACTGCGCGGCTTTCGCGCGGGCGGCCAAGGTCGGTCCGCGACTGTCCAGGCCACGCTCTTTTGCGTGGTTTGTTGTTCTTGACGCGCCCGCGGGCGCCCAATGAGAGGCACGACGATGAGCGCACTGGTAGGCGTGATCATGGGCTCCAAGTCCGACTGGTCCACCCTCAGCCACACCGCCGACATGCTGGAAAAACTGGGCATCCCCCATGAAGTGACGGTGGTGTCCGCCCACCGCACCCCGGACCTGCTCTTCCAGTACGCCGAACAGGCCGAAGCCCGCGGGTTGCGCGTGATCATCGCTGGCGCCGGCGGTGCCGCCCA
>DNMQ01000437.1 GCA_003488145.1 Pseudomonas sp. | reverse complement strand
TCGGTTTCGCGGATGCGGCCCTTGATTTCCTGAAACAGCGTCTCGCGAAGTTCGGACTGGTCGGCGAGCTGTTCTTCGAGATAGGCATTCTCCGCCTTGAGGTATGCCAGCACGTCGTCGGCGTCGCGATTCTCCAGCCAGCGATAGGGATCGGTGCCGGTGTCGGCGCGGGCGATGGGGGCGTTGGACATGCAGTAACTCCGGATTCGTTTCGCGGCCGCTAAGGCCGGTGATGGCATAGAGCGAGATGCGGCAGTGTACCTGCTCGGCTACGGCTAGGATTCAACAGACAAACGTGGCGTCGGTCGGTGACCGGTGCACGGCAAGGATCGGCGCGGTGAATGGCGGCGAATCGGCGTTGTCGATGATGACCGGGTGGTCGCGAAATGTCCGCTTGCAGGTGGCTTTCGGTTAGGCAAACCAGCTGATTGACAATGCTGAGCTTTTCCCCGAAGGTGTGCCGACCCAAATCAAACGGGCGTATGAATCGAGCGTTTGCCAGAGCAGATGCCGGTCACCCGGATTATCGTGTCGGTGGGTGTCGTTCGCTGCAAGGCGCGGTCGAGTAAGGGCCGAAGACGTGAGACACGTAACGTTCAGCTTCCATACCTGGAGATCAGTTGATGATTTACGAAGGTAAAGCCATCACGGTTAAGGCTCTTGAGAGCGGCATCGTCGAATTGAATTTCGACCTCAAGGGTGAGTCCGTCAACAAGTTCAATCGCCTCACGCTCAACGATCTGCGCCAGGCCGTCGATGCCATCAAGGCTGACGCGTCGGTGAAAGGCGTCATCGTTACCAGCGGCAAGGACGTATTCATCGTCGGCGCCGACATCACCGAATTCGTCGACAACTTCAAGATGGCTGACGAGGAACTGGTCGCCGGCAACCTCGAAGCGAACAAGATCTTCAGTGATTTCGAAGACCTGGGCGTGCCCACCGTGGTCGCCATCAACGGCATCGCCCTGGGTGGCGGTTTCGAGATGTGCATGGCTGCCGACTATCGCGTCATGTCCACCGCCGCCAAGGTCGGTCTGCCGGAAGTGAAGCTGGGCATCTACCCGGGCTTCGGCGGCACCGTGCGCCTGCCGCGTCTGATCGGTGTGGATAACGCTGTCGAGTGGATCGCCTCCGGCAAGGAAAACCGTGCCGAAGACGCGCTCAAGGTTCATGCAGTCGATGCCGTGGTCGCCCCGGACAAACTGCAGGCCGCTGCACTGGATCTGGTCAAGCGCGCCATTTCCGGCGAGCTGGACTACAAGTCCAAGCGTCAGCCGAAGCTGGACAAGCTCAAGCTCAACGCCATCGAGCAGATGATGGCCTTCGAAACCAGCAAGGCTTTCGTGGCTGGCCAGGCCGGCCCGAACTACCCGGCCCCGGTCGAAGCCATCAAGACCATTCAGAAGGCCGCCAACTTCGGTCGTGACAAGGCCATCGAAGTCGAGGCCGCCGGCTTCGTCAAACTGGCCAAGACCTCGGTTGCACAGAGCCTGGTCGGCCTGTTCCTCAGCGACCAGGAACTGAAGAAGAAGGCCAAGGCCTACGACAAGCAGGCGCGCGACGTGAAACTGGCTGCCGTACTTGGCGCTGGCATCATGGGCGGCGGCATCGCCTACCAGTCGGCCGTCAAGGGCACGCCGATCCTGATGAAGGATATCCGCGAAGAGGGTATCCAGATGGGCCTGGACGAAGCCTCCAAGCTGCTCGGCAAGCGTGTCGAAAAAGGCCGTCTGACTGCCGACAAGATGGCTCAGGCGCTCAACGCGATCCGCCCGACGATGTCCTATGGCGATTTCGGCAATGTCGACATCGTCGTCGAAGCCGTGGTCGAGAACCCGAAGGTCAAGCACGCCGTGCTGGCCGAGGTGGAAGGGCACGTTCGCGAAGACGCGATCATCGCCTCCAATACCTCGACGATCTCCATCAACTACCTGGCTCAGGCGCTCAAGCGTCCGGAAAACTTCTGCGGCATGCACTTCTTCAACCCGGTGCACATGATGCCGCTGGTGGAAGTGATCCGTGGCGAGAAGACCAGCGAAGTGGCTATCGCAACCACCGTTGCCTACGCCAAGAAAATGGGCAAGAGCCCGGTCGTGGTCAACGATTGCCCGGGCTTCCTGGTCAACCGCGTGCTGTTCCCGTACTTCGGCGGCTTCGCCCGCGCCATCGCCCACGGTGTCGACTTCGTTCGCGCCGACAAGGTGATGGAGAAGTTCGGCTGGCCGATGGGCCCGGCCTATCTGATGGACGTCGTCGGCATGGATACCGGCCACCACGGCCGTGACGTGATGGCCGAAGGCTTCCCGGATCGCATGAAGGACGACACCCGCACGGCTGTCGACGTCATGTACGAGGCCAACCGCCTCGGCCAGAAGAATGGCAAGGGCTTCTACGCCTATGAGATGGACAAGAAGGGCAAGCCGAAGAAGGTCGTCGATGCCCAGGCTTACGAGCTGCTCAAGCCGATCGTTGCCGAGACTCGCGAGCTGTCCGACGAGGACATCGTCAACTACATGATGATCCCGCTGTGCCTGGAAACCGTGCGCTGCCTGGAAGACGGCATCGTCGAGACCGCTGCCGAAGCCGACATGGGCCTGATCTATGGCATTGGCTTCCCACCCTTCCGTGGTGGTGCGCTGCGCTACATCGATTCGATCGGCGTCGCCGAGTTCGTCGCGATGGCCGACCAGTACGCCGACCTGGGCCCGCTGTACCACCCGACCGCGAAGCTGCGCGAGATGGCTGCCAACGGCCAGCGCTTCTACGGTTAATCGAGGGAGAGAGAATTCATGAGCCTGAATCCAAGAGACGCAGTCATCGTCGACTTCGGTCGCACCCCGATGGGGCGCTCCAAGGGCGGCATGCACCGTAATACCCGCGCTGAAACCATGTCCGCACACCTGATCGACGGCGTGCTGGCGCGCAACCCTAAGATCGACCCGGCCGAAGTCGAGGACGTGATCTGGGGCTGCGTGAACCAGACCCTCGAGCAGGGCTGGAACATCGCCCGCATGGCTTCGCTGATGACGCGTATCCCGCACACCAGCGCCGGCCAGACCGTGAGCCGCCTCTGTGGTTCGTCCATGAGCGCCCTGCACACTGCCGTGCAGGCCATCCAGACCAACAACGGTGACGTGTTCGTCATCGGTGGTGTGGAGCACATGGGCCACGTCGGCATGATGCACGGCGTCGACCCGAACCCGCAGCTGTCGCTTTACGCCGCCAAGGCGTCCGGCATGATGGGCCTGACCGCTGAAATGCTGGGCAAGATGCACGGCATCACCCGCGAGCAGCAGGATGCCTTCGGTGAGCGTTCGCACCGCCTGGCGCACAAGGCCACGGTGGAAGGCAACTTCAAGGATGAAATCATCCCGATGGAAGGCTACGACGAGGACGGTTTCCTCAAGGTCTTCGATTACGACGAAACCATCCGTCCGGACACCACCCTGGAAAGCCTGGCTGCACTGAAGCCTGCGTTCAACCCGAAGGGCGGCACCGTGACTGCAGGTACTTCCTCGCAGATCACTGACGGCGCGTCCTGCATGATCGTCATGTCCGCGCAGCGCGCCAAGGACCTCGGCATCCAGCCGTTGGCCGTGGTTCGCGCCATGGCGCTGGCTGGCGTTGACCCGGCAATCATGGGTTACGGCCCGGTGCCGTCCACCCAGAAGGTGCTCAAGCGCGCCGGTCTGACCATGGACGACATCAGTCACGTCGAGCTGAACGAAGCCTTCGCTGCACAGGCCCTGCCGGTGCTCAAGGACCTCAAGCTGCTCGACAAGATGGACGAGAAGGTCAACCTGCACGGCGGCGCTATCGCTCTGGGTCACCCGTTCGGTTGCTCCGGTGCGCGTATCTCCGGCACTCTGCTGAACGTGATGAAGCAGAACAACGGTACGATTGGTATTGCCACCATGTGTATCGGTCTGGGCCAGGGGATCAGTACGGTCTTCGAACGCGTCTAACAGACAGATGCAAATGACTGCGCTAGGCTGACAGCCAATCTCGCGACTGAGCGGGAATATGATTGTCAGCCGGTGCATGGAAGCCGGGGCCTGGTGCCCCGGTTTTTCTTTTTTGTATTTGTGTGGAGGTAGGCATGCAGTTGGAGCCGGGGCGTTATCGCCATTACAAGGGGCCGGAATATCGCGTGTTCGCTGTTGCGCGGCACTCCGAGACCGAGGAGTCGGTGGTGTTCTACCAGGCGCTGTATGGGGAACGTGGACTCTGGGTGCGCCCGTTGTCGATGTTCATCGAGACTGTCGAAGTCAACGGCGAAACGGTCCCGCGTTTCGCATTGATCGAAGCCGAAACGAGCGTTTTCGAAGGTTGAGCTGGCTAGCGGCCAGCAGGTCCGCGCTTGACCTCACCTCCATCGCCACTATATATAGCGGTGCTTTTCAGACAGAGCTTAAACCTTGCTGTTCGCTGGATGGCATCGAACGGCTGCTCTGATTCGCACCAGGCGGAGCCGGGCAGGGCGATTTTTCTGTCAGGTCGGCCCGTTCGCAAAACGCGCACTAACGTACGCTGATGCCTTGCCGTTTAGCGCCGGTGCGGGTATTCAAACTGTCGGAGGCGCCGCCTCTGTTCACCTCTCGATTCAGGAACTCTCCTCTCCATGGGTAAATCGCTGGTCATCGTGGAATCACCGGCCAAGGCCAAGACAATCAACAAGTATTTGGGCAACCAGTACGTGGTGAAGTCGAGTATCGGCCATATCCGCGACCTTCCTACCAGCGGCTCTGCCAACAAGGAGCCGGTCAAGCGCGGCAAGGCTGCGGCCGCTGAAGCGCCTGCGCTGTCGCCGAAGGAGAAGGCCAAGCGTCAACTCATCACCCGTATGGGGGTCGACCCGGAGCACGGCTGGAAGGCCAAGTACGAGATCCTGCCCGGCAAGGAAAAGGTCATCGAGGAACTGCGCCGTCTGGCCAAGGAAGCCGACACCATCTATCTCGCGACCGACTTGGATAGAGAGGGGGAGGCCATCGCCTGGCACCTGCGCGAGTCGATTGGCGGCGACGACAGCCGTTACAAGCGCGTGGTGTTCAACGAGATCACCAAGAAGGCGATTCAGGAGGCTTTCTCCAAGCCTGGCGAACTCGATCTGAACCGGGTCAACGCACAGCAGGCGCGTCGTTTCCTCGATCGGGTGGTTGGCTACATGGTGTCGCCGCTGCTCTGGGCGAAGATCGCCCGCGGGCTTTCCGCCGGCCGAGTGCAATCGGTAGCGGTGAAGCTGGTGGTCGAGCGCGAGCGTGAGATTCGCGCCTTCGTTCCGGAAGAATACTGGGAAGTTCACGCGGACCTGGCGAATGCGCAGCAGGCCAAGGTGCGTTTCGAGGTCGCGCGTGAGAACGGCGAAGCCTTCAAGCCGCTGAACGAAGCGCAAGCCACCGCTGCACTGGAGAAACTCAAGGGCGCGCAGTACAGCGTCAGCAAGCGCGAAGACAAGCCGACGAGCAGCAAGCCCTCGGCCCCCTTCATCACTTCGACCCTGCAGCAGGCGGCGAGCAATCGCCTCGGCTTCGGCGTGAAGAAGACCATGATGATGGCTCAGCGCCTGTACGAAGCCGGTTACATCACCTACATGCGTACCGACTCGACCAACCTTTCCGCTGACGCGATCGGTATGGTGCGCGGCTTCATCGAGAGCGAGTTCGGCGACAAGTACCTGCCGGAAAAGCCCAACGTCTATTCCAGCAAGGAGGGCGCGCAGGAAGCGCACGAGGCGATTCGCCCGTCCGACGTCAACCTGCGCCCGACCCAGCTTTCGGGCATGGAACGCGATGCCGAGCGTCTGTACGAGCTGATCTGGCGCCAGTTCGTAGCCTGCCAGATGCCGCCGGCACAGTACCTCTCCACCAGCGTGACCGTCTCTGCCGGCAATTTCGAACTGCGCGCCAAGGGCCGCATCCTGAAGTTTGACGGTTACACCAAGGTCATGCCGCAGCAGAGCAAGGCCGGTGAGGATGACGTGTTGCCGGAGATGAACAAGGGCGACGACATGAAGCTGCTCAAGCTCGACCCGAGCCAGCACTTCACCAAGCCGCCAGCGCGCTACTCCGAAGCCAGCTTGGTCAAGGAGATGGAGAAGCGCGGTATCGGCCGGCCGTCCACCTACGCCGCGATTATCTCGACCATCCAGGACCGCGGCTACGTCTCGCTGCACAACCGCCGTTTCTATTCGGAGAAGATGGGCGACATCGTCACCGAGCGCCTGTCCGAGAGCTTCAACAATCTGATGGACTACGGTTTCACCGCCGGCATGGAAGAGCATCTGGACGACGTCGCCCAGGGGGAGCGCGACTGGAAGCACGTACTGGACGAATTCTACGGTGACTTCCGCAAGAAGCTCGAGGTTGCCGAGGCCAGCGAGAACGGCATGCGTGCCAATCAGCCGACCGTGACCGATATCCCGTGCAAGGTCTGCGGTCGGCCGATGATGATCCGTACCGCTTCCACCGGCGTGTTCCTCGGTTGCTCCGGCTACAGCCTGCCGCCGAAGGAGCGCTGCAAGTCCACCGTCAACCTGGTTCCGGGCGACGAGATCGCTGCCGATGACGAGGGCGAGTCCGAGTCTCGCGTGCTGCTTGGCAAGCACCGCTGCCCGATCTGCAGTACCGCGATGGATGCCTATCTGCTCGACGAGACGCAGAAGCTGCATATCTGCGGCAACAACCCGGATTGCTCGGGTTATGAGATCGAGAAAGGCCAATACCGCATCAAGGGCTATGAAGGCCCGAGCCTGGAATGCGACAAGTGCGGCAGCGAAATGCAGCTCAAGACCGGTCGCTTCGGCAAGTTCTTCGGTTGTACCAACGCCGAATGCAAGAACACCCGCAAGTTGCTGAAAAATGGCGAAGCCGCGCCACCGAAGATGGATGCGGTGAAGATGCCCGAGCTCAAGTGCGACAAGGTCGACGACACCTACGTACTGCGCGATGGCGCTTCCGGCCTGTTCCTGGCTGCCAGTCAGTTCCCGAAGAATCGCGAAACCCGCGCGCCGCTGGTGCGTGAGCTGATCCCGCACAAGGACGAGATCGATCCCAAGTACCACTTCCTGCTCGATGCGCCGCAGAAGGATCCGGAAGGTCGCTTCGCTGTCATCCGCTTTAGTCGCAAGACCAAGGAGCAGTACGTGCAGACCGAAGTGGACGGCAAGCCGACCGGCTGGAAGGCGTTCTACGACGGCGGTAAGTGGAAGGTCGAAGACAAACGCTGATTGCTTTGCGGTCGACCGCTCAGCAGGTCGGCCGCACCGAGCGCGTTCTTCAGATCGGCTGACGCTTCGTCAGCCGATCTGGTGCGGCAACCTGTGAAGGTCCATTCTCTGTCCATCTTCTTTCGGAGAGCATGCCATGGCTCACGAGCTCTACACACGCACCAACCAGAAGATCTTCTTCGCCGGTTTGTCACTGGGAAGCTGGCGCAAGGCCGAAGAATCTGCCTCGATGAATTCTCAAGGTTTGATTCAGGCTGAACGTGAGGCTTGCCTGTTCCACCTTTACGGCGCCTTGCTTGGACTGTGCCATGAGATCGCCGGTTACTACCGATCGCCCGGTGCGGATGCGCCTGTCGTCGAGGCATTTCTGACCCGCAGCGTGCTCGAGGCTGCGCCGAGCCCGGAACTCGCCGAATTGCTGGAATTGTCGGAGCAGCCAAGCACCTGGCTCGGGCAGTTGCTTACCGCCTACAAGCAGCTGCTCCAGCCGCCACGCGCTCCTGCCAAGGCCAAGACTGATCCGCGCCAGCCGTTGATCGAGGCAGTCAGTGTCGAGGACGATGTGCCACCGCTGTCGCGCGTCGAGCTGGAAGCCTGGCGACAGAACCTTAAGGGCCTGGCATTACGTTTTCGTGAGTCGCTGACCGAATGGTGACACTCGGGACCGTGGCGTCAGCCGCGGTGCCTAATACTCAGGACCATGGCGATGCCGCCGAGAATCGCCGCACCTGAGATGATCAGCGTTGCCGTCAACGCTTCACCCAGCAGCACAGTCCCGGCGATGGCTGTGAGTAACGGAACGCTGAGCTGGACGCTCGCCGCCTGTATTGCCGCAAGACCGGGCAGCGCCGCGTACCAGATGGCGTAGCCGACGCCAGAGGTCAGCGCCCCAGAGAGCAGGGCGTACACGATTCCTGGCGCATCCCATTGCTGCTGGCCAAGCGTCACCAGACAAAGCACTGCGGCCAGCGGCACGGCCTTGATGAAATTGCCCGCAGTTGCTGCAAGGGGATTGCTCGCGCCCCGTCCACGCAGTGAATAGATGCCCCAGGCGACACCGGACAGCAGCATGAGCAGTGCGCCGTCCAATGCCGGCGCGCTGCTTCCCGGCAGCAGCAGAATCAGCAATCCGCTCAATGCCAACAGCAAGCCGGCAATCTGCCAAGCGCTAAAGCGTTCGCCCCGCAGCAATCCCCAAGCAAGCATGCTCAACTGCACCGCTCCGAACAGCAGCAGGGCGCCGGCTCCGGCATCCAGGTTGATATAGGCGTAGGAAAAACTAGCGGCGTAGACGAACAGCGCCAAGGCGCTGAACCAATCTCCGCCCTGCGATTGTCTCGGCGTGCCGATTCGCAACAGTAGCCAGAGCGTAAGCGCTCCGGCCAGTATACGGAGGCCGGTGAAGCTGGCCGGGTCAATAGTTGTGTCCCGCAAGGCGATACGGCATAGGATCGAGTTGCCGGCAAATGCAAGCATGGCCAAGGCGGTAAGCAGCAAGGTGCGGGTTGTCATACACAATCCTTATCGAGCGCCGGCGCGCGCTTTTTTTGTGCATGCTACGTGTCGGTATCCATAGCCGCATCGTTTTGTTGGTCGGGCAATTCACGGCTGCATGATGGTGCTACCTATCGGGGTGTTGCTAGCGAAAGGAGCTTGAGGCCTGCAAAGGCTGTCCTGAGGCTGGTCGGCTGCTACAATGGCCGCCTTTCACGCGGAGCTGATCCATGCCTACATCTTTTCTGGAAATCGTCGAGCTACCGGACGGGCGCATCGTGCTTCGTCGTGCCGACGACGAAGAGGTGTTGGTCACGCTGAATTTTTCGGAAGACGCCAAGCTATTTCTACAGGGGCAGCACGTCGAGATTGCCAAGGCGATGTTCAATGTCGGCGTTCAGATGGCCGGTCGCATGTCGGAAGGGGATTTCGAGCGTGACGATGAAGAGCCGCGTGTTCTGCACTGAGTGAGCTAGTGCTCGAGCGTTATAGCTTCAGGATTCCATCCGCGATTTTCAGCACGTCCCTGTGCCGTGCGGTTCAACATCCGAGACGAATATTCAGACTCTGAGCTGCGCCCAAGCTGGCGGCTGCGCATAGTTTGCTACGTGTTGCACCATCGAGCTGATCAAACCAGCTGACCACGGTATGGCTGCACCCCGAGGCCAGGGCTTTGCAGGCGAGTTCCATCGCCCCCTCGGCGTCGCGTGGCTGCAGCAGGATGATGCGTTCGCGATTCAGACCGCACTTGCGCAGCCAGTT
>DNMQ01000436.1 GCA_003488145.1 Pseudomonas sp. | reverse complement strand
CCGCTCTTGCGCCCGAGCAGACCGGCGGCGACCCGCTGCGCTGCCTGGTAGGACGGCGTATAGCGTGGGTCCTGGTAGAACTGCTGGTACACCGACTCCATCACGGCGTGAGAGACGTCCAGACCGGTGAGGTCGAACAGTTCGAACGGCCCCATGCGAAAGCCCGGGCCGTCGCGCAGGATGCGGTCGATCTGCTCGGCATCGGCGATACCCTCGGCAAGGATGCGCTGCGCCTCGGTGCTGTAGGCGCGACCGGCGTGGTTGACCAGAAAGCCGGGAGTATCCGGCGTGATTGCCGGAAAATGCCCAGCCTCTTCGGCCAGTTTGACCAGCCGCTCGATGACCTGCGGATCGCTGCGCTCACCGCGCACCACTTCCACCAGCTTCATCAACGGCACCGGGTTGAAGAAATGAAAACCCGCCACCCGCTCTGGATGCTGGCAGGCAGCAGCGATGCGTGTGACGGAAAGCGATGAGGTGTTGGTCGCCAGCACCGTGTCCTCGGCGAGCAAGGACTCCAGCTCGATGAACAACGCCTGCTTGGCCTCGAGATTCTCGACGATCGCCTCGATCACCAGATCGCAGCCGGACAGATCGGCCAGCGCAGGCGCCGCCTGCATTCGGGCCAGCGTGGCGTCCAGTTCGGCGACGCTCAGCCGCCCCTTGGCCACGCCGCGTTCTAGCAGCTCGCGGTTGAAGCGCAGCGCCTCGCTGATCGAAGCGCTGCGTGCATCGTGCAACCAGACCTGCTTGCCGGCGCTGGCGAACAACTGCGCGATCCCGCGGCCCATGGCGCCCGCGCCGACGATGCCGATACGCTCAAACATGCAAACCTCCTAACGAGCAATGCGATATTCCGCAGTGCGGAACAAGATTCCATCGAATTGACCATGAGCGTAAAGACTGCCAATCTCCAGCGCAAGTCAGCCGCCGAACCCACTCGCTCATGTCCGATCAGCCCTATCCCGCCGCCACACTGCAACAGGTCGAAAGCTCGTTGACCGGGTTCTTCCAGGACCTCGGTTGCCAGCTCAAGGAGTACGGCCCGGAGCGCGCGGTGGTCGAACTGCTGTTGTTGCCGCGCCACCTGAACAACGCCAGCAACCTGCACGGCGGCGTCACGGCGACCCTGCTGGACGTGGCGATGGGCCTCTGCGGAACCTGGGTGGAACAGCCGGAACAGCGCCGCGTAGCGACCACGCTGTCGATGAACGTCAACTTCAGCGCACCGGCACCAGTCGGCAGCCGCATCCGAGCTGTCGCAGTCTGCCGCTCCGCCGGGCACAAGGTATTCATGGCCAGCTGCGATCTGCTGGACGAAAAGGACCAGTTACTGGCCTTCGGCGAAGGCGTATACAAGCGCGGCAAACTGCGCAGCGAGCTGCCCTGAGCGATGCTCGCCCTGCTCCCGCTGGCGCTCGTCTGTGAGCTATTCGCGCTGGTAACGCGCCTGCCGCTGCTGAGTGTGGTCAGCGGTGCGCTATTGGTGCTTTTCTTCGCCTGGCACTGGCGCTCGCTGATGCCCTATCCGCGCCGGCTCGGGTTGGTCACGCTGGGGCTGTTCGCCTACTGGGCACTGCTCCGTGACCCCGACTGGCAGCAGACCCAGCGGATGCTCGGCGCCGCGGCCTATTACGGCGCGTTCATCGGCGCGCTCGGGCTTGCCCATTGCGCGGTCAAGCGGATGCCGCAGCTCGGCGAGCTGCATCGGCTCTTACTGCGGCTACCCCGTACCAGCCTCTATCCAAGCTACCTGCTCAGCACCTTTGCGATCAGCTCGGTGCTGAGCTTCGGCATGCTCAATCTGGTCTGCGGTTCACTGGAACGTTATCTGGATCGGCAGTCGCATAGCCCGAGCCAGCGCCGCGAGGGCGCCAGGGGCGTAATGGTGACAGCCCTGCGCGGCTTCGCCCTGGTGCCCTTGCTGGCACCGACCAGCGTGGCGGTGGCGATCCTCACCCGCGAGTTGCCGGGACTGAGCTGGAGCGCCCTGCTGCCATTCGGCTTGGTCTGCGGGGCAATCCTGCTTTTGGTGGGGTGGCCGATGGAAAACCATCGTCTGCGGCAGTTGCGGGAGACCGCTGCCCCAGCAAGTGGCTCGAGCGCTACCGGGTCGGCAAAGGGGCTGCGCAACCTGCTGTACGGCAGCTTGCTCGGCATCCTGCTGATCGCGCTGCTGGCCAGCCTGACCCCACTGTCGGCGACCCAGGCCGCCATGCTGCTGGTGCCGCTCGCGGTGGTCGGGCTGCTGCTGTATCAGGGTGGATCGCCGACAACGGCCTATGCCGAAGTACGCGACACCCTGGCCGGCATGCGCAACGAAACCTTCATCTTCGCCTGCTCGGCACTGCTTGGCGGCCTCACGGCGGTGCTGATCCCGGTCGAACAACTCGCCAGCCACTTCAGCAGCACGCCGCTGGCGCTGTTCGGTCTTGGCAGTGCCGGCATGCTGGCGATCATCGCCCTGGCCCTGCTCGGTGTAGCGCCAATCATCTCCCTGAGCCTGTGCGCCGCACTGCTCGCGCAGCTGGCCGGACACGGCGTTGCGATCATGCAGCCGGCAGTGGCGCTGCTGATCGGCTTTTCGCTGGCCATGCTGCTATCGCCCTATGGCCCCTCGGCACTGATGCTGGCGCGCCACGCGCAATTATCGCCGTGGCGCATCGCCTTCGGTTGGAACGGCCGTTTCGTGCTATTGGTGCTCGGCCCACTGCTGCTGGTGCCGCTGCTGGCGTAGCGCTCACATCCAGCCGTATTCGGCCATCGACAGGGGCTCGCCGTCACCGACGATGAAGTGATCGAGCACCCGCACATCGATCAGCGCCAGCGCTTCCTTCAGCCTCAGGGTTAGCTGACGATCCGCCTGACTCGGCTCGGCCACGCCCGATGGATGGTTGTGCGTGAGGATGACCGCCGCCGCATTCTGCGCAAGGGCACGTTTAACCACTTGCCGCGGGTAGACGCTGGCGCCATCGATGGTGCCGTGGAACAACACCTCGAAGGCCAGCACGCGATGCTTGGAATCGAGGAACAGACAGCCGAACAGCTCGTGCGGCTCATGCCGCAGACGGGCCTTGAGGTAATCTCGCACCGCCTGCGGCGACTCCAGTGCCGAATCGCGGCGCAGCCGCTCGGCCAGATGCCGGCGGGCCATCTCCAGCACCGCCTGCAGCTGGGCAAATTTCGCCGGCCCCAGGCCAAGATGCGCGCTGAACTGATCGAGCTCCGCCTCCAGTAGCGCGCGCAGGCTGCCGAACTCGGCGAGCAGGTGCCGGGCCAGATCCACCGCGCTTTTGCCGGCAACCCCGGTGCGCAGGAATATCGCCAGCAATTCGGCATCGGAAAGCGCGGCAGCGCCCTGTTCGAGTAGCTTTTCCCGCGGCCGCTCCGCCGCCGGCCAGTCACGTATGCTCATGTCCTCTCCCTGTCGAGCAAGCCCACTTTTCCGCTGTGGGCGCTGTGCTATCTTAGCCCGTCATTTTTCCGGGGTATCGGGCGTGTTCCGACCTGGTTCTCACTCCGGAGAGTCCCTACGAGATTACAAGGCAGGCCTATGCAGCGGCTGTATCGTAAACGCATCGTCCTGGGCGTCGGCGGCGGTATCGCCGCTTACAAGAGCGCCGAACTGGTCCGTCGCCTGCGCGACCACGGTGCCGAAGTCCGGGTTGTTATGACCCAGGGCGGACGAGAATTCATCACGCCTCTTACCCTGCAGGCGCTCTCAGGCCACCCGGTCCATCTGGACCTGCTCGACCCCGCCGCCGAAGCGGCGATGGGTCACATCGAACTGGCGCGCTGGGCCGACCTGGTGTTGATCGCGCCGGCCACCGCCGACCTCATGGCACGCCTGGCCCAAGGCGTCGCCAATGATCTGCTGACCACCGTGGTGCTGGCGACCAATGCCCCGGTCGCCCTGGCGCCGGCCATGAACCAGGCCATGTGGGCCGACCCCGCCACACAGGCCAATCGCGAACTGCTGCTCGAACGCGGCATTCGTCTGTTCGGCCCCGGTTCCGGCAGCCAGGCCTGCGGCGACGTCGGCATGGGCCGCATGCTCGAGGCCGACGAACTCGCCCAGGCCGCCGCGGACTGCTTCGCGACCGGGCTGCTGACAGGCAAGCACCTGCTTATTACCGCAGGTCCAACCCAGGAAAACATCGACCCGGTGCGCTACATCACCAACCACAGCTCCGGCAAGATGGGCTTCGCCTTGGCCGAGGCGGCCGCCGAGGCCGGTGCGCGAGTGACGCTGGTGACCGGCCCGGTGTTCCTGCCGACGCCCGATCGCGTGCAGCGCATCGACGTGGTCAGCGCCCGCGACATGCTCGCTGCCTGCGAAGCCGCGATGCCCTGCGACATCTTCGTCGCTGCAGCAGCAGTAGCCGACTACCGCCCGGAAGTGGTGGCGCCGCACAAACTCAAGAAAGACCCCAGCACCGGTGACGGCCTGCTGCTGCAAATGGTCCGCAACCCCGACATCCTCGCTACTCTGGCCAGCCGCCCGGACCGCCCGTTCTGTGTCGGGTTCGCCGCGGAAACCGAGAATCTGCTGGAGTACGCCACGCGCAAGCTGCGCGACAAGAACCTCGACCTGATCGTCGCCAACGACGTGGCCAACCCCAGCATCGGCTTCAACAGCGAAGACAACGCCGTCAGCGTGATCGACCGCCAGCAACATGAAACCCGTTTCGGCCAGGCCAGCAAGGGACATATCGCCCGCGCGCTGGTGGCCTTCATCGCCGAGCGCTACAAAGAGTCCTGACATGCACGCACTCCAAGCCAAGATTCTCGACCCTCGCCTCGGCCAGGACTTCCCCCTTCCCGAATATGCGACACCGGGCTCTGCCGGCCTCGACCTGCGCGCCATGCTGCAGAGCGACACGGTGCTCGAGCCGGGCCAGACGCTGCTGATTCCCACCGGCATTGCCATCCACATCGGCGACCCGGGACTTGCGGCCCTGATCCTGCCGCGTTCGGGCCTGGGCCATAAGCACGGCATCGTGCTCGGCAACCTGGTCGGGCTGATCGACTCGGACTACCAGGGCGAGCTGATGGTGTCCTGCTGGAACCGCGGCCAGAGCGCCTTCACCATCGCCGTCGGCGAGCGTATTGCGCAGCTGATGCTGGTACCGGTGGTACAGGCCCGCTTCGAACTGGTCGACAGTTTCGACAGCAGCGACCGCGGCGCTGGCGGCTTCGGGCACTCCGGCAGCCACTGAGTCACCGCGCACCGCTTACCTTTCAGGATGATTCGAGGAGCTTCATGGCACTCTTCAAACGCACCGCCAAGGATTCAGGCGTTCTGAACCCGACCGACACCCGCAGCAAGCGCGGCGGTTTCACCCTCAAGCCATTGCTCGGTGGCCTCGCAGCCAGCCTGATCGGGCTCGGCGCCGCCGCCGCGCTGATCTGGCTCGGTCAGCAGGGCGCTCAGCAGCAGCAACAGACACAACTCGCCGAGGCCTGGAGCCAGAGCCAGGCAAGCGCATTGCAGCAGGCGCTGCGGCGGCTGCGTGCCGATACCCAGACAGCGGTGGAGCAGCAACGCCTGGTGGACGTCGTCCGTGCTGACACCGAGCTCAGACGCGAAGCCGAACAGCGCCTGCTGGAGTTGCCCGGCGTGGTCGACGCGCACCTCAATCCACGCGGCCGGGTGGTGCCGGACACCAGCCGCCCGGGCCCGCTGAACTTCGCTGCGCTCGATCTGCTACAGCGGGTCGAAGCAGGCCAGTCGGCAGCTCCGGAAGCCTACAAGGTCGACAACCGCTGGCTGCTCTACAGTGCGATTCCGCTGCGCGCCGAGGGTGAGCAGGCGATTCGCGGCACGCTGCTGCTGGTCAGCGATCTCCAGCACCTGTTCGCGACACTCCCGACGCTGCCCGACGAAGCCGGCCAGCTGCGACTGGCCCAGCAATTCTCCGGCGCACCCGAACAGGTGCTGTTGCAGCGCGGCACCGCGGCCGACAATGCTTCGGCACTGACCCTCGCCAGCGGCAACGCCAACTGGAAGCTGGCCTACCTGCCCGGTGCCATCGATCAGCTGACCCTAATGCCGCTCCTCCTGCTCGCGGCCGCCCTGGTGGCGATTGCCGGCATGCTGATCGGTCTGCAGCTGGTGCTCGGCGGCCAGCAGCGCAGGCTGCGCGAAGACGTGTTGCAGATGAGCCGCCTGCTACAGGAACTCTCCACCGGCAAGACCATCCAAATACCGGCCTTGAGCCTGCCGGTCCTCGACGCACTGGCCAGGAACATGGCCCGACTGCCTGTCCGCCAAGCTGGACCGGCTCCGACTCAGGCACCCGCCGCGGCTCCAGCCGTTCGGCCCGCCAAACCTACCGAGTACGTCGATCCGCGCTTGCCGGACACCGATATTCTCGACATCGATATTCTCGACGAGGACCAGGACATCTTCGGCCTCGACACCAAGGAGCGAGAACCCGCAATGAGCAGTGCCAAAGCCCCGAATTTGCCCGCCAGTATCTTCCGCGCCTACGACATCCGTGGCGTTGTCGGCGACAGCCTGACTACCGAGACCGCCTACTGGGTCGGCCGCGCCATCGGGTCCGAGAGCCTCGCCAAGGGTGAACCCAACGTTTCGGTTGGCCGCGACGGGCGCCTGTCCGGTCCCGAACTGGTCCAGCATCTCATTCAAGGTCTGCTCGACAGCGGCTGCGACGTCAGCGATATCGGCATGGTGCCGACGCCGGTGCTCTATTACGCCGCCAACATTCTCGCCGGCAAGTCCGGCGTGATGCTCACCGGCAGCCACAATCCGCCGGACTACAACGGCTTCAAGATCGTCATCGCCGGCGACACCCTGGCCAACGAACAGATCCAGACCCTGCGCAAGCGCATCGAGACCAACGACCTGTCCAGCGGCGTGGGCAAGGTCGAGCAGGTCGATGTACTGGAACGCTACTTCGAGCAGATTCGCAATGACATCGCCATGGCCAAGCCGATGAAGGTGGTGGTCGACTGCGGCAACGGCGTCGCCGGCGTCATCGCCCCGCGCATGATCGAAGCGCTGGGCTGCACCGTAGTCCCGCTGTACTGCGAGGTCGACGGCAACTTCCCCAACCACCATCCGGACCCGGGCAAGCCCGAGAACCTGGTCGACCTGATCGCCAAGGTGAAGTCGGAGAAGGCCGATCTAGGTCTGGCTTTCGACGGCGACGGCGACCGCGTCGGCGTGGTGACCAATGTCGGCACCATGATCTATGCCGACCGCCTGCTGATGCTCTTCGCCAAGGATGTGGTATCGCGCAATCCCGGCGCCGACATCATCTTCGACGTCAAATGCACCCGTCGCCTCACTCCGCTGATCAGCGGTTACGGCGGCCGGCCGGTGATGTGGAAGACCGGCCATTCGCTGATCAAGAAGAAGATGAAGGAATCCGGCGCGCTGCTGGCCGGCGAGATGAGCGGCCACATCTTCTTCAAGGAGCGCTGGTTCGGCTTCGACGACGGCATCTACAGCGCCGCGCGCCTGCTGGAGATCCTCAGCCAGGACAAGCGTGACGCCGAGCAGGTGTTCGCCGCATTCCCCTGCGATATCTCGACACCGGAGATCAACATCACGGTGACAGAGGAAAGCAAATTCACCATCATGGACGCCCTGCAACGTGACGCTCAGTGGGGCGAAGCCAACCTGATCACCCTCGACGGTGTACGGGTCGACTATCCCAAGGGCTGGGGCCTGATCCGCGCCTCGAACACCACACCGGTTCTGGTGCTGCGCTTCGAGGCCGACAGCGAGGAAGAACTCAGCCGCATTCAGGACGTTTTCCGCGCACAGCTGCTCAACGTTGCACCCGATCTCAAACTGCCGTTCTGATTTGCGGAGCCCTGCATGACCCTCAGCCGTGAAGCTGCCACCCAATTCGCCAAGGTACTTTCCGAGGCGCTGCCCTACATCCGCCGCTTCGTCGGCAAGACGCTGGTGATCAAGTACGGCGGCAACGCGATGGAAAGCGAGGAGCTGAAAACCGGCTTCGCGCGCGACATCGTGCTGATGAAGGCGGTCGGCATCAATCCGGTGGTAGTGCACGGTGGCGGTCCGCAAATCGGCGACCTACTCAAGCGGCTGAACATCGAAAGCCACTTCATCGACGGCATGCGGGTCACCGACAGCCAGACCATGGACGTGGT
>DNMQ01000465.1 GCA_003488145.1 Pseudomonas sp. | reverse complement strand
ACGGCCTGCACGCGCAGACGGTTGACTTCATTGTCGATCAGCGCCTTGGGCACCTCGATCGGGTTGCCAGCGACCAGCCCTTCCATGACCTGATTCTTCACCTTGGTCTTGATGGCCTGGCGCAGCTCGCGCTCCATGTTCTTTTTCACTTCAGCACGGAAGCCTTCGACGCCACCTTCCTGCACGCCGAACTGGGCGAAGAATTCGTCATTCAGCTCGGGCAGTTGCGGAGCGGCGACGGCATTCACGGTGACGGTGAACTCGGCAGTCTTGCCGGCCAGGTCGAGGTTCTGATAGTCCTCGGGGAAGGTCGGGTTGATCACGCGCTCTTCGCCGGCCTTGGCGCCAACGAGCGCGTCTTCGAAACCAGGAATCATGCGACCGGAGCCCAGCACCAGCTGAGTGCCCTTGGCCGAACCGCCAGCGAAGGTCTCACCGTCGATCTTGCCGACAAAATCGATGGTCAGCTGGTCGCCGCTCTCGGCAGCGCGCTCGACGTTCTCGAAACGGGTGTTCTGCTTGCGCAGGATTTCCAGCATGTTGTCGACGTCGGCATCGGCGACTTCGGCCTGCAGACGCTCGATCTCGATGGCCTCGAAACCAGCCACTTCAAATTCGGGGAATACTTCGAAGGTCGCGACGTACTCGAGATCCTTGCCCTTCTCGAATACCTTCGGCTCGACGGACGGAGCACCGGCCGGGTTCAGCTTCTCGGCCACGATGGCTTCGTAGAAGGTGGACTGGATCAGGTCGCCCAGCGCTTCCTGACGAGCGGCTTCCTCATAACGCTGACGGATCACGCTCATCGGCACCTTGCCGGGGCGGAAACCGGGGATCTTGGCACGGCTGGCGGTCTGTTGCAGACGCTTGTTGACTTCGGTCTCGATGCGCTCGACCGGCACGCCAATGGTCATGCGGCGCTCAAGAGCGGAGGTGCTTTCAACAGAAACTTGCATGGATTTTCCTCGTTGCACAGACATAAGCCGGGCGTTCCGGCCCCAGAATGGGCAAGCATTCTAGTGGCTCGATTGACATAAGTCACCCTGCCCGTCGCGCCGAGCAAAAGCCGAGCCGCGCCCGGCGAATCACTACTTACGTCAGCCCAGCCGAAAATCGAGGACATATGCTGGCCAACTATCCCTGCACCAGACGCTTCATCCAGTCGAGTAGAACGGTAGGCAGGAGCTCAGGGCGTGGTAACAGTGCATAACGGGTTGCGCCAAATATGCGCGGCAGGTAGGCGCTGGCCTGCCGGTCGATGGTCAGGCAGAACGGCGATATACCTTGCAGCACGGCTTCCAGAACCGCCTGGCGGGTGTCCTCGACTCCGTATCGCCCTTCGTAGTCATCGTTGTCGCTAGGCTTTCCATCGGACAACACCAGCAGCAGTCGACGGGCCGCCGGCTGGCACATGAGATTGGCGCTGGCGTGACGGATCGCCGCGCCGCAGCGGGTGTAATGCTCCGGCTCCAACGACGCTATGCGTAGCGCTACCTCCTGGCAATAAGCCTCCTCGAAGGTTTTGATATCGCGGACCACCACCGCTTCCCTGCCCTGCCCTGAGAATGCCTGAATCGCATAGGGCGCACCCAGGCTCTGCAGCGCGATACTGACCAGCAACAAGGCTTCGCGCTCGACGTCTATCACGCGTCGCCCCTGGGATATCCAGCTGTCCGTCGATCCGCTGACATCGATGAGCAGCAGGATGGCCAGGTTCCGCTCCGCGCAACGCTGCGTGCGGTACAGACGATCGGTCAGCCCGCTGCCAGCCCGCAGATTCGCAACCGCATCCACATAGGCATCCAGGTCCAGCTCATCGCCATCGACCTGACCGCGCAACCAGGCCCGATGGGTGCGCAGCAATTCGAAGCGGCGGCGAATCCCCTCGAGCAATCCCTGATGGGACTCGAGCGTTTCCGCTACCCAGACTGGATTACCCGGCGGGGCCGTGCGTACCTGCACGAGGGCGTTCTGCTCGCGGTAATGCTGCCTGCGGTAGTCCCATTCGGGATAGGCGATGCCTCGCTGCAGGGCCGAAACGCCGGGCGCAAGCGCGATAGCAGAGGCATCCGGAGGATCATCAGCCAGCAACACCTCTTTGGGTCGCCCTGGTGACGCCACCAAACGCGCCTGAGGAAGATCGCCGAGCATTTCACCGAACAGCTCCGCATCCGCATCGTCCCGATCGATGGGCCGCTGCAAGCCCATCGGGTCCTCAGCGTGGGGATGTGGCTCGTCCAGCTGGATCATCAGCGGTCCGCTTTCCTCCGATTCATCCTCATCGGGGCGCGCCTGGCGAATGTCGGGGCGTCGTTCGAGGCGCACGCTCTGCGGCGCTGCCTGAGTGGGGTCGAACTGACTCTGAGCGCCGGCGGAGTTTTGATGGTGCGGCGAAGGTGCCAACAGCATGCCGGTCCACCAATCAGCGAAGAGCGGCTCCTGACCGATGCGTCCTCCAGAGGCAGGTTCCAGCCCCCATTCAGCCAACAATCGCACGGCCAGCTCGCACGACGCTTCAGGCGTAGGTGACTGCGGAACACCATCAGCTTCGCCAACCAGCAATGCACGCACGCGAGCCTCCAGGGGGCGTCGTGCCGAACCAAATGCACTCAGCGGTGGACGACGTGCGTGTGCACAGGCACGCAATGCCCGCACCGATTCAGCAAACCCTGGCATTTCCTCCAGCAGTTCACGCTCGGCCGCTTGGACTTCAAGTAGGTGGTACAGCGCCCCGGCAAGTGGCGGGAGGCTGCGCCAGAGGCTCAGAGCACTACCGCGGCGGATGCGCATTGCCTGCTGCAAGGCCATTACTTTGTAGAGATTCGCCGCCAGTGCTCGATCAGGGATATCCAGCGAGCGAGGAAGCCAGATGCTTGTGCCATCGGTTGCCGGTACTGCCGCCAATCGCTGCGGCCTGGGGGTGCGGCCGAACCAGTTGCCCAGCAAGGTCGGTCGCGCTGGCGGCTGGGCGATGCGCAGCCGATAGCTGTTGCCGAACACCGCCGACAGCAGCAGTTCCAGACGCTCCGCCACCTCGCTCAGCGATAGACTTGCCGGTGCGTCCGGCGCAGGACTGTAGCGACGCCAGAGGCGCTGGGCGAAGACCGTGGCATGCCGCGCAGCGTCGGTAAGAACCTCCTCGGCTTCGGCCATGGTCTAGATGAAGGTTCCGTCGACCAGATCGCGCATCGCTCCGACCAGGGATTCGTCGTCCGAAAGTGGCGAGACGATTGCCGCCAGGCACGCTTCCCGAACGGGTATGCCATCGACGCAGAGTGCACCCGCGGCGATCAGCAGACGAGTACTCGGCACCTCGGCCAGGCCGCGGTCCCGCAGCGCTCGCAGCCTGCGGGCCAGCATGACCAGGGCACGCGAAGTCGGTGCGTCGACACCACTCTCGCGCTCGACGATCTTCGCCTCCGCATCTTCGCCCGGGAAATCCAAGTCCATGGCCACGAAGCGCTGGCGGGTGCTCGGTTTGAGATCCTTGAGCATGCGCTGGTAGCCCGGGTTGTAGGAGATCACCAACTGGAAGCCCGGCGCAGCCATCAGCAACTCACCGGTCTTGTCGATTGGCAGCAGGCGCCGGTGATCGGTCAAGGCATGCAAGACGACCACGGTGTCCTGGCGCGCCTCGACGACTTCATCCAGATAGCAGATGGCCCCCTCACGCACGGCGCGGGTGAGAGGGCCATCCTGCCAGACGGTACCGTCATGGCGAATAAGGAAACGCCCGATCAGGTCGCTGGCCGACAGATCATCGTGGCAAGCCACCGTGATCAGTGGCCGGTCCAGTTTCCAGGCCATATGTTCGACGAAGCGGGTCTTGCCACAGCCGGTCGGCCCTTTGAGCATGACTGCCAAGCCACGCGCATGGCAGCGCTCGAACATCGCGACTTCATTGCCGCACGGTACGTAGAACGGCTCCCCCTCGCTTGCTTTCGCCAGTGGCGGGTATTCGGGCAACGTCACGTCGGGTGTACCTCCCTCTCTGCAAGCACCGACTCCGTATCATCCAGGACGAAGCGTGGCGTGTAGCGGAAGAAGTCGTAGATGAACAGGGCAACGCCCACGGTGAACAGCGACGCGGTGGCAATGAGCATCACGAAATGGATCTGAATCTTTAGCTGTGCATCCAGATAGCCCATGCCCATGATTCGCTCCAGATAGACCTGCGCAATACCTGCGGTGGCAAACGACAGCGTCATGCCGAACATGCCGGTGATTTGCAGCCAGAATGCCCAGTAGCCCAGCGCCGTGCCCTGCTCCCGTCGTCCGGCAGTCAGCGATGGCAAGGCATAGCTGATCATCGCCATGACGATCATTGCGTAGGCACCGTAGAACGCGGCATGGCCGTGCATCGCGGTGATTAGCGTGCCATGGGTCCATTTGTTGACGCTCGGCCAGGTATGAGCCAAGCCCAGTAGCCCGGCACCGAACAGGGAGAACAGCGCACTGCCGATCGTCCAGTGCAACGCCAGCGTATTCGGGTGCGCCAGCCCCGAGCGGCGCATGGCGCCGTAGGCATAGGCGGCCATGCCAACGAGCGCGAGCGGTTCAAGCGCGCTGAAAAACCCGCCAATGGGCAGCCAGTAAGTGGGTACGCCGACCCAGTAATAGTGGTGCGCCGTGCCGAGGATGCCGGCGAGAAACACCAGACCGACGATCACGTACAGCCATTTCTCCATGACTTCCCGATCCGCACCGGACAAGCGGATCAGCAGGTAGGCCAGGAAGCCGCCCATGATCATCATCCAGACGCCTTCGACCCACAGATGAATCGTCCACCAGCGATAGAAAATGGAAACCGTGTAGTTCTCGTAATGCAGCAACGCCGGCAAGTACAGGAGTGCGGCACTGACAAAGCCGATCATCAACACTGCTTCGGTCGTGGTGAAACGCCCCGCTTTGCGGATCGTCATGCCGATGTTGTAGAGGAAGATCAGCATGCAGATGACGATGACGATCTTGTGCGGCAACGGCTGCTCGAGCAGCTTGTTGCCGGTGCCGTAGCGGAACAGGTAGCCGATGATCGCCGTGACGCCCATCAGCGTCCAAAGCACCAGCTGTACATAGGCCAGCTTGGTGCTATGCAGCTCGGCGCGCGACTCTTCCGGAATCATCCAGTAGGTCGCCCCCATGAAGCCGGTCAGTACCCAGACGATCAGCAGGTTGGTGTGAATCACCTTGGTCACGTCGAAAGGCAGGATATACAACAGCGGGTCCGGCCCGATGTACTTGGTTGCCGAGAGCAGGCCGAACACCAGCTGCAGGCCGAACAACACCATCGCGACCGCGAAGTACCAGTAGGCGACCGATTGGGACTGATAGCGCATCGTAGTTTCCCCTTGAAGCAAACGTGGGTCGGCTTGGCCGTCGTGTCACTTGAGCGTTTCGAGATAGGCCGTCAGCTGATCGATCTGCTCATCCGTCAGGCTGCCGTCGTAACCGGTCGGCATGAACGAGGTGCCGTCTGCCGAATACATCGCACCGGGAACGATGTGCGCGCTGGGTGACACGATCGACTCACGGATATAGCCGTGCGCATCCTGCGCCTGCCCTTGGTAGTCGGGCGCCGCGACGATAGCCGCCGCCCGAGTTGCGATACCGGCGAGCGTGGGGCCAGCCATATCAGCGCCGGGGGCGGTGGAGTGGCAGGCATTGCAGGCAGGCACTGCGCCTCGGAAAACCTGCTCACCCAGCGCACGCTCGTCATCCCCGGCCTCCACCGGCCGGGCGCCAGGCGGCAAATCACTGCGCTGCTCGCCGCCAGCCTTCAGTGTGTCTGCACCCGGCACGAAACTGCCGGTCACCAGGATCGGTCGCGGCGGCCAGCCCTGGTTGTCCACCTTGCTGACCCAGTCGAGAAAGGCGATCAGGTCACTGATTTCGTCTTCGGCCAGGTCCTGTTTCGGCATCAGACGCCGATGGATCTTCTCGTCGTAGAACTTCGAGGGATCGCGCATATAAGCCTTCAGATACGGCTCGCCGCGATGCTGGGTGATCTTCGTCAGATCGGGCGCATAGTACGCGCCCTCGCCGAACAGCGTGTGGCAGTTGATGCAGTTGTATTTGTGCCAGACATCCATCCCGTGCTTGACCTCCGCCGTGATGCTGTCGGCATTGGTCAGCTTGGGAAACTGCCGGTGGCTATCCACCGTCAGCCCGATGAAGACGAGCGTCGCCACACCGGTTGCAGCAATCGCGAAGAGCCTCGCTTGACGGTTGTTCATGGCGTGCCCTCAGACATTGATGCCTGTCCAGTGAATGAGCGTCATCGTGAATGCATAGAGCATCGCGCCGAACATCAGCGCCAGCACGACCACACCCAGAATCTTCAACGGGCCGTAGAGCTTTCGAGCCTGCATGCTTTCTCCTTCGCAGCGTTAGCTGCCGTATAAGCAAACCGCGCTCAGTGCCCGGAGTGCGGATCGATCGGTTCGGGGCTGGAGAAGATCGAGGAATCCGCGTCGCCCTTCACTGTCAACACACCGCTCAGGCCTTTCTCGGCGCGCGACAGGGCGTGATCAACGAGGATGTATCTGCCCGGGTAATCTGCGACGAACTCGACCATGGTCGCTCCGCCGGCAGGCACGAGGGTCGTCTGCACATCCGTCAGCGGCGGACTGGTCAGCGAAGCCTGGTCGAAGACCTTGTCGAAGATTTCACCGATCACATGAAAGCTGGAGATCAGGTTGGGGCCACCGACTCCGAAGAAGATGCGCACGCTGTCGCCTGCGTTGACTTCCATCTTGTGAGTCTTGGTCAGCGCATCGGTCGCGCCGTTGAACATCATGTGTTGCGGCGTTTCACCCAGCAGCATGTCCAGCGAGAACTCATGCAGACCGCGCGCGCCCCTGGGGCTGGCGGTGTACAGCTCACCCTGCATTACATAGAACTCGTGATCGACCTTCGGCAGTCCACCCTCCGGCTCGACCAGAATCAGTCCGTACATGCCGTTACTGATGTGCTGAGCAACCATCGGCGTAGCGCAGTGATAGACGTATAGCCCTGGCTGCAATGCCTTGAAGGTGAAGGAGCGTGTTTGCCCCGGTGCCACCTGAGTAACCGCCGCACCACCACCCGGGCCGGTCACGGCGTGCAGATCAATGGAATGGATATGGGCGCTGTCAGGCTCGTTACTGAGATTAAGGGTGACGGTATCGCCCTCGCGTATCCGCACCATGGGGCCGGGCACCGTGCCGTCGAACGTCCAGAATTTGTAGGTACTCCCGTCGGCGAGGCGGCCCTCCTCCTCGGTCGTGCGAAGGTCAAGGATGATGCTCTTCGGTTCACGGTCACCAACCGGCTCACCTACCTGCATCGGATCCTTGGACAAATCCTTGCCTTGTTCGACGACCGCCGCCGGTCCATCGCCCACAATCAGCTTGCCGACCATTCCCGCAGCCTTGTGGCCAGGCAGTGTGCAGTAGTACTCGAACGTCCCGCTTTTGGTCGCACGAAACACGATTCCGGTCGCCGCGCCCTTGCCGGAAATTTCGCTGGACGCAGCGTCGAATTCAGGTATGGCGATATCATGCACTGCGCCGTCGCCATTGATCAGATTGATCTGAACCACCGCACCTTCGGGCACCCGCAATTCGGGATTCACTTCGCCACGCGTCGGGCCGGACTCACTGACATAGACGAGTTTTCCATCTGCGATGTCGGTCCTAAGTGTAATCGTGACATCTGGGCGGTAACTTACATCGCTACTGGATTTCGCTTGCGCCCAAAGGACACTTGGTAAAACCAGTAACACGAGCAGCAGAACTCTAGAACAATGGCGCATGCCTGGCCCTCTTAACATCGAGTTGATCTCGACCATCAGTTTAGTCACGAGAAAACTATCCGTCGGAGTAAAAAGTTGCGGCGCACCCTATCAATTCAAAAGAAGCTTATTAAAAGCGCAGAATAATTGATCTGGTATTAATCCCAGATAGGGAAAGAATTGATTCGAGTCAAGCCTGGCGCAGGCATGGCAGCCAGCGCATACGGCGCGGAATTAATACCAGCATTGGAATGTGCTTGAGTCTTGGCGACGAGGCTGCCGACAGGCGGTCAGAGGTCGTCCTCTACCGTCGATAAAGAGAGCAGACGGATAGATACCGGGCTACAATCGTCAGCCATTTTTAATGGGATAGCGCTAGTCCATATCCAACCGAACGCCCGCTTAAGTATCAAAAACTTTTCTGTAGGTGTTCAATTGCGCGACAAGAACAATACGCACGTAACCGCTAATCTAATTTCATTGAAAATGAGCCGCTATTTATAAGCTCCCGCTTCTCTCTCTTTAAGGCGAAATGAGCTCGTTTTGAAAGAGGCGCTCCTACAGCTCTGCTATTACGGCTAACAGACGTGATTTCGCTACATTTGCGCGCCAGAGGTTTGGGCGATAACGTTATGCCACCTTTCCCGACCATTCCGATCATGACCAAGCCCTGCTCCTGTCCGGCCCTGCAGCTGGACAACCAACTCTGCTTCGCTTTGCATTCGACCTCGTTGCTGATGACCAAGGTCTACAAGCCGATGCTTCGACGGATCGGCCTAACCTATCCGCAGTACCTGGCGATGTTGGTGTTATGGGAAGGCGATGGCATCACCGTAGGTGACATCAGCGCGCGCCTGCTGACCGATCCGGGCTCGCTCACACCGCTACTGAAACGGCTTGAGGCTGAAGGCTTCATCACTCGCACTCGCCGCAGCGACGACGAACGGGTAGTGGAACTGCGCCTGACCGAGCAGGGTCGAGCATTACAGGCTGAAGCCGAATGCTTTCCGGCCAGTATCCTCAGCGCCAGCGGGCAGACCGCGGAAACGGTGGCAGCGCTAAAGACGCAAATCATCGCCCTGCGCACCGCACTGCAAAAACTCGCCTAATCCCTCCTAGCGGCCCGACGATGCTCGCTGCTGTGCCAGCGGCGGAATGGCCGAATGGCGAAAAACCTTGCGCGCAAAGTAAATCCTGACTACCTTCCTCACGGCATTTGGTTAGCGCGCAAAATAAATTCCATTACGCTAAGGAGAAAATCATGCAACCCATTCAGCCTCTCTACATAGCAACCGTTGCGGCAACCGGAGGGCGCGATGGGCGAGCCGTTTCGTCGGACAGCAACCTTGACGTCAAGTTGAGCACTCCTCGCGAGCTGGGCGGTCAGGGAGGCGACGCAACGAACCCGGAACAGCTGTTTGCGGCCGGGTATTCGGCGTGCTTCATTGGCGCCCTGAAGTTCGTCGCTGGCCAGCAGAAGCAAACGTTGCCGGCCGACACCGCGGTTACCGCCAACGTCGGTATCGGCCAGATCCCTGGCGGGTTCGGCCTCGATGTCGAGCTGCAGATCAGCCTGCCAGGTCTTGACCGGGAGCTGGCCCAAAGCCTGATCGACGCTGCACATCAGGTTTGCCCGTACTCCAATGCAACTCGCGGGAACATCGACGTCCGCCTGGTTCTGAGCTGACAGCTTCGGACTTCTGACCCGTTGGCGGAGCCCCACCCCGCGTCTTGTCCCTGGCGACATCATGTAGCCCTGCATTGATCGCGCATCAGCTCAATGCAGTGCCATTTCGTGCTTCGTGGGCAAAGACAGGTACGTCCAGCCCTCACGACGGTCGAAGGCGAGAACGACCCGCCCACACGCCATCATCTGCTTCAACTCCGGAAAAAGAGCACTGTCATGACAGATCCGGTGATGATCACGACCGCCCGAACGAAGCTCGAAGGGAGCCGGCGACCGACGCGTGCCATGACATAGCCGCCGACAGTCGCCGCCAGCATCATCACCAGCGCTTCGCGCCACAGGATCGCACCGCCGAATGCATATACAGACACGGCGATCGCGGTCAGTACAGACGAAACCAGATTCTTGAGCCCCTGCATCGAGTTGATGTCTCGATGGCCGAGCAAGCTGAATGCAGCGAGTAGCACGATGCCCAGACCGCCATTGAAGTAGCCGCCGTATACGCTGACAACAGCCAGAGTGAAACCCTGCACCAGTGCATTCGCCTCATTTTCGGTCGAATCGCGCTTGAACCTGCGCAATAACCAGGGCCCGACGGCGAACAGCAGCGTCGCGATAAGCAATAGCCAAGGCACGATCGCACGGAATACGTCATCGGGCGTGGTCAGCAGCAACCCCGCCCCTACTGCACCGCCGCCGAGGCTGATGGCAACGAGCGTCCCCATCGACAGCGTTGCTGGCGGGCGCAGGTCCTCTCGATAGCCCCAGGTACTTGCAAAATAGCCAGGTAGAAGCGCGAGCGTGCCTGAGGCATTGGCCACCACAGCAGGCACGCCGGCATAAACCAATGCCGGGAACGTGAAAAAACTACCGCCACCGGCAATGGCGTTCAGCCCGCCGCCAAGAAAAGCGGCAACCAGCAGAATTGCCCACGTCGTGATCGAGTGATCCATGAAAGTTCTACTCCCTTGTGCCCGCGTTTCGAGAATCGGTTCCCAGCGTACTGGCCAGCGTTTCGAGCGCCGGAGTCAGTAGCTCGCTGGCCGCTATGGCAGCCTGCTCGGGACAACCGCGGGCTATGGCGTCATAGACAGCTGCGTGTGCTGCATAGGTGGGTTCCGGGAGCTGCTGCTCGCCCTCCGTCTTGGCAATGGTGTTCTGCAGACCCGCCCAGAAGAACTGATACATTTCCAGCAGCGTGGCGTTGTGGCTGGCGCGGACGATGCTCAGATGAAAATCGGCATCTCGTTCGACGAACGCTTCAAGTGAGGCGTCATCGGTCCAGGTCCCTCGCGCTCCGAGAGCGTCACGTATCGTTTGCAGGTCCTCATCCGTGCGCCGCGACGCAGCCAGACGCGCAGCTTCGACCTCCAGCGCGCGTCGGACTTCGAGCTGGTCATGCAGCGCGGCGTGATCTAGGCGCTGGAGTAATCCAGACGGGTCTCGACTGGAGAGCACGAACGTCCCCGCACCCTGGCGGACCTCCAGCACCCCGGTATGAACCAGCGCTCGCACTGCCTCTCTGACGGTATTTCTGCCAACACCTAAAGAGTTGCTGAGCTGGCTTTCGGTAGGAATTCGCATACCCGGCGTCCATTCGCCAGCATTGATCTGCGACCGCATTTGCTCAATTACCCGTTCTACAAGTGACGAGCGCGAGGTGTACTGCAGCGACATATGATCATCCTCCAATTCATCCTATGTTTCAATCATAGGATGAATTTAATCCGGTACACAATTAGATGTTTCAATCGATCATTTCGCTGTCAGCCGCAGGTAGCTCGACTGCTGCTGTGAGCCGCGGCAGACGAGCGTGTTGCCCGTAGTGCAGCGAGCGCGCTGTGGTGACTAGCAGACTTGCGAATGTGGCGAGCAGTTACCCTCGCGTTGTTGCATTCCCAGGGACCGGCAAAAGGGGCTATGCGCAAGGCTTCCCGACAGAACCATCCTCAGGCAGAAGCCAGCCTCGCGTCCCTGCTAGCAAAGCTTGGTAAGCTGGCCGCGTTTTACTGTCATTTGGGGGTTCCGTGTTTTCGCTCAAGCGCAAAGGTGATTTCCGCCTGCAGCTGACCCGCACGCTGAAGCAGCCTGGACGGCACAAGATCGAGCTGTATCTGTTCACCCCGCACGAGAGCAACCTGTCGGCCTGGACCCTGTCGGAAGAGCAGTTTTTCTTTACCACCCTGACGCACAGTTTCGGGCTGCTTGGCATGCCATCGAAGGACCGCATCAGCAAGGCTGACCAATCCTTCGTGCTGCTCTCACCGCACTACGAAATCATGTACGGCTCCTGGTTCTTCCAGTACCAGGCTTCGATGGAGCGGTTGCGTCAGCAGATGCTCACGTCCGAAGCTGTGGCAGAGCCCGTAGCGCGCGCCCTGCGGCTCAGCCAGAACTTCGCACAACGCCTGCGCAAGTCCAGCCCGAAGCAGAGCAACCAACAGCGCTACTTCCGCCAGATGGACATCTATTTCTCGTGGCATGCCGAGCAATTCTTGCTGGAAAGCATGACCCTCGAGGGCTACGCGGCCCTCGACGAGGAACTCAAGCAATCAGTGGCGGAGTTCCTGCACCAGGAACACAGATACCGTAAGGAGCGCGAGTACCTGAGCGACTTCCACGGCACCCCGACACGCATATGGAACCGCATGGCTCTATATCACCGGCTGCTGGAGTACCCAGTACTGCTGCGTTCGAAGGTTACGCAGTTGGGCGCCGGCACTCACAAGCTGGTCAAGGCGGCGTCGACGATGCTGATCATGTCGCTCTTCACCTACTTCCTGTTCAATGCGCGCGACGCCAGCGAGAAACTCTCGCTCACTCTTCTGCTTGTGATAGCGCTGGTCTACGCCGTCCGTGATCTGCTGCGCGACGACATGATCACCGCCATCACCCGCAGACTACGCAAAGGCAAGCCGCGCTGGAAGATTCGCCTGTTCATGCCCTACACCCGCAAGTTGCTCGCGCAGCAACGGGTCTGGCTCGACTACCGCAAGCTGGCGGATCTACCGCCCCTGGTTCGGGAACACTCCGGCAAATGGGCCACCAACGAGGAGCGGCAGATCATCTGCTATCGCGTGCTGCTGAGTCTGGACAACGCAGCATTGGAACACGACGAGATTCGGGAGCGGCTCACGCTGGATTGCGAACAGCTTTGCGCGATGATCCAGGCGAGCCACAACAAATTGTTTGTCCCGGCCGACGAAGATGATTCCGCCAGCGATGGCAGCAAAGGTTCAGTTCAAGCCCACCCCATCGAGAAGCAGCACGACTACAACCTGCTGCTGTTGCATACCAATCCCGGTGAGCATTTTCCATCGGCCCAGCGCTGGCGCCTGAGGCTCGGTACCAACGGCATCGTGCAATGCGAAAGCAAGAAGGCCCACTGGCCTGAACCACCTGAGCTACAACGCCCCGCATGGCATCGATTGAGTCGTCTGTGGCGGCGAGGATGATCAGTACCATCAACCTCCGCCGTCTGCGCTGCAAGGCATCGTGCGTAGCCTCACGTGTTACAACAGCAGACACAAAAAAGCCCCTGTTACGGGGCTTTTAGAGATTTTCGATTCTTCTTGCAAAGCTTCGAAATCATGAGATGGTGCGGACGGAGAGA
>DNMQ01000063.1 GCA_003488145.1 Pseudomonas sp. | reverse complement strand
GCTGTAGATGTTCGACCAGGGATTCTCCGCGCCCTGTACGGTGCCGGTACGCAGGGCGTCGTAGACATCGGCGAAGGCGATCTTCTGGGTCGATGCGCCGACAGCACCGAACTGCGCCTCAAGCACGCCCGACGGTTGAATGCGGAAGCTCAGCCCCGAGGCATCGCTCGGCAGGCGTAGCATGCGGGCCGCCGAGAGCTGCTTCATGCCGTTGTGCCAGTAGGCGAGGCCGGTGATGTTCTGGTCTTCCATCGAGCGCAGCAGCTGCTTGCCCTTGGTGCGCTTCTGGAAGCGGTTGACGGCGTCGATGTCGTCGAACAGGAACGGCANNTTCAGGCCGTTGTTCCAGTAGGCCAGGCCGTAGATGCCGCGCCCGGCCATCGAACGGAGCAGTTCACGGCTGGCCTCGCGCTTCTGGAAGCGCGCAACCGCGGCGTCGTCATCGAACAGGAAGGGCAGGTCGAATACCTGCAGCTGCTTGGTGTATTGCTCGAACTTCGCCAGTGACGGTGCCAGCAGCTGCACTTCGTTGTTGCGCAATGCCTCCAGCTCCGTGGCATCACCGAACAGCGTCGAATTCGGGTAGACCTCGACGCTTACCTGGCCGGGCAGGCGCTCTTCGGCCAGGCGTTTGAACATCAGCGCACCCTTGCCCTTGGGCGTGTCTTCGGCCACTACGTGAGAAAACTTGATGACGATGGGCTCCGCCTGGGCGAATGCGCTGGTGACCGCCAGCACAAGCCCGGCAAGGGTAATGATCGGCTTCATGAAAGACTCTTTATTCTGGTTGGTTGGCAGTGCATCCAGGCGGACCGACCGCGAGGACGCTTCTAGGCTTTCAGCCGCTCCTTATGCCAAAGATAGGTGACGACTGAAAGCGCTTTCCCCAACCAACCCGGCGGGAGCGGCACCGTGTCACATTTCTGCGCGACCTCCCTCGGACTGCAATTGCTCTGCCGCGGCCGTTCGCGGCGTCTGCTCAGGGACTTCCCAGCCACCGCCAAGGGCCTTGTACAGCGCCACCACCCCGCGATAGAGCTCCACTTCGGCTTGCGCCTGAGCGTCTTCGGCCGTCAGGCGCTCGCGCTCGGCATCGAGCAGCACGAGGAAATCGGCAGTGCCTTCGCGATAGCGGATCTCCGCCTGCTGCGCGGCGGCGCGGCTGGCTGTCGACTGGCGGACCAAAGAAAGCAGGCGCTGCTGGGCGTTGGCGTAGTCGCTGAAGGCGTTCTCTGACTCTTCCAGTGCCAGCAATACCTGTTGCTCATAGCTGGCCAGCGCCGCATCGGCGTCGGCTTCGGCACCACGCAGGCGGGCCCGCACGCTGCCCAGGTCGAATGCTGCCCAGCTGATGCTCGGCGCCACGCCCCAGGCCCGCGCCGCGCTGGAACCGATCTGCGAGCCGCGCCCGGCAACGAAGCCGAGAAAGCCCGACAGGCTCACGCGCGGAAACAGATCGGCTGTTGCCACGCCGACATCGGCAGTGGCCGCGGCGAGCTGGCGTTCGGCAGCTCGAATGTCCGGGCGCCGGCGCAGCAGCTCGCCGGGATCGCCAATCGGTAGCGACTTGGCGATTGCCGGCAGCTCGCGCGGCGAGAGGTCGACGCTGAGCTGATCGGCGCGCTGGCCGAGCAGGGTGGCGATGCGGTTGCGCGCACGCGCCTGCTGTGCCCTGAGCTGTGGCAGGCTGGCCTCGGTGGCCGCCAGACGGGCGTCGGCGCGCAGCACGTCGAGCTCGCTGCCGACGCCCGCTTCGCGCAGCTGTTCGGTCAGCTCATGGGAATTGCGCTGGTTGGCCAGGTTGTCGCGGGCGATGCGCTCACGCAGCTGAGCACCGCGCAGCTGACCGTAGGCATCTACCAGCTCGGCGATCAGGCTGACCTGCAGCTGGTAGAGCTCGGCCTCGGCGGCGTCGGCCTGCGCCTCGCTGGATTCCAGGCGGCGCTGGATGCGGCCGAACAGGTCCAGCTCCCAGGCCATGTCCAGCCCGAGGTCGTAGCGTTCGGCATTCACGCGCTGTTCGGTCACGCCGGGTTGCTGGGCCTTGCCGATATCGGCGCTGGCGCCCGCGGTGACGGTGGGCAGACGATCATTGCTGACGTCATCGCGAATAGCGCGTGCCGCCCGTAGGCGGGCATAGGCGATGCGCAGTTCGCGGTTCTCGGCCAGGGCTTCGCCTACCAGGGCGTCCAGCGTCGGGTCGTCGAACTGCTGCCACCAGGCCGCTTCGAAGCGTGAGTGGTCGTATTCGCCAGCCGAAGCGCTGTCGATACGCGCCGGTTCCGGCTGCGGTGCCCGGTAATCGGGGCCTACCGCACAGGCGCTCAGTGCCAGTGTGAGCAGGGAAAGGGCGAAGAACTTCATGCGCGGGCCTCCTTGTAAACCGCTTTGCGGGCTTCGCGTTTCTCGACGAAGGCACGAATTACCAGATAGAACACCGGGGTCAGCAGCAGGCCGAAGAAGGTGACGCCGAGCATGCCGCTGAACACCGCGACGCCCATGGCATGACGCATCTCGGCACCGGCCCCGCTGGAAAGCACCAGCGGCACCACGCCCATGATGAAGGCGAAGCTGGTCATCAGGATCGGCCGCAGACGCAGGCGGCAGGCTTCGAGTATCGCGGCCAGCCGGTCCATGCCTTCTTCCTGTTTGTCCTTGGCGAACTCGACGATGAGGATGGCGTTCTTGCACGCCAGGCCCACCAGCACGATCAGGCCGATCTGGGTGAACACATTGTTGTCGCTACCGGCGAGGATCACCCCGGTGATCGCCGAGAGCAGCGTCATCGGCACGATCAGGATCACCGCCAGCGGCAGGCTCCAGCTCTCGTACTGCGCGGCCAGCACCAGGAAGGCCAGCAGCACGCAGAGCGGGAAGACGAAGATTGCGGTGTTGCCGGCTAGGATCTGCTGGTAGGTCAGCTCAGTCCATTCGTAGCTCATGCCATTCGGCAACTCAGCCTTGAGCAGACGCTCCATGGCCGCCTCGGCCTGACCGGAGCTGTAGCCCGGTGCGGCGGCACCGTTGATCTCGGCGGTGAGGAAGCCGTTGTAGTGCATCACCCGATCCGGGCCGGCGCTGTCCGTGACGTTGACGAAGGTCGACAGCGGGACCATCTCGCCGCGGTTGTTGCGCACCTTCAGCTGACCGATCTGCTCCGGTGCGAGGCGGAACTTCTGGTCGGCCTGGACGTTGACCTGATAGGTACGGCCGAAGCGGTTGAAGTCGTTTGCGTATAGCGAGCCGAGGTAGACCTGCATGGTGTCGAAGATCTCGTCGATCGGCACGCCGTGGGTCTTGGCTTTTTCCCGGTCGATGTCGGCATCCACCTGCGGCACGTTGACCTGATAGCTGGTGAACAGCCCGGCCAGCTCCGGATAGTCCGCGCTCTTGGCGATGACGTTCTGCACCTGGCTGTACAGCTCCTCATAGCCGAGGTTGCCGCGGTCCTGCACCTGCACGCGGAA
>DNMQ01000064.1 GCA_003488145.1 Pseudomonas sp. | reverse complement strand
TCATCATGGCCAACCTCGGTTCGATCCAGACGGCCTGGTTCATCTCCTTGCTGTTTGGTGCCGGAATGGGTTCGGTGCTGGTACTGCGCTGGCTCTGGGAGAGGATCAATCTGTACTCCGAGCTGACGGCAATGATCGCATCGCTGATCACCGCCCCCTTGCTGCTCTACTACCTGGGCACCGATCCGGAGCGTGAGTGGATACGTCTGGGCATCATGTCCTTGGTTACCTGCAGCGCCGCGATTCTGGTCAGCTACATCACCCCGCCCACGGACAAGGATACGCTGGATCGCTTCTATCGCAGGGTGCGGCCATTCGGCTTCTGGGGACAGACCGCCGTGCGTTGTGGCGTCTCGCGCCGGGAGTCGCTCAAGGCCCTCGGTGTACGCCTGTTTGCGGTAGGCGTTACGGCGCTATCGGTCTACACGTTATTGATCGGCGTGGGGCGGTTGCTGTTCCCACAGCCGGAAGGAAGTTCTGTGCTGGCGTGGATATGTATCGCCGTTGGGTTGGCCTTGACACCCGTGTGGATGTATCTCGCGTTCAGCCGTTATTTCGATGATGAACGGGAAGATGATGCGCTTGAACTTCACGAGAAGAGTGCGGATGTGGCTGGCTGATTGAATGGACAGGTTTATATGTATATCACGCAACGATTCTATAATTGCCTTTGTAATATCTATTTGAAGGCTGTTGTGCTGGCATAACAGTATCGCGTTCTAGGCTAAATTTATAAAAATCATCGAATTGACGCTTTTTTCTATTGTTTTGCATGAAAAGCCGGTCATTCGTCGATTCCTTTGAGCAGTCTCAGGGTTTACATGCTTGTCTCAGGAATACGCATTGCTATTGCGTATTTCATAACAAGCACAAAAGCAGAGGTGCCGTCATGAATCGACTTTTCAAAACTTCCTTAATGGTTGCCGCTATGCTTCCGGCTGTTGCCGGTGCGGCTCCCATGACCGGTGACAAGGAAATCACATTGGGTGGTGCAGGAAGCAGCGACAAGGACTTTGACGATACTGTTTTTTCCGTACAGGGAAGTTGGGGTCAGTATTTAAGCGAATCTTCTCTCTGGGGCGTCCGGCAGACTGTCAATGCGCGTGATACCGAGGGAGAAAGTGTCAAGTTCGATGGCTCGACTCGCGTCTTCTATGACTATCACTTCGGCACCGGCAAGGCACGGCCTTTCATAGGTGCGAGCATTGGTGGTGTCTACGGTGACCGGGTAGACGAGACGTTCATGGCGGGGCCGGAAGTCGGCTTCAAGTACTGGGTTCAGGACAAGACGTTCATTACCGCGATGGCGGAATATCAGTTCCTGTTCAAGAGCGGCAGCGATGCACAGGATCGATATGATGACGGAGTGTTCCTCTACAGCATCGGTGTTGGCTTCAACTACTGATCAGGACATGCGCGATGTCACCCGACATCGCGCATGCTAAATTGCCTGTGTCTTCGTCAAAGTGCCGTTTCGCTTGTTTTAATGCCGCTTCGCTTGTTTTTGGAAAAAGGCTTTCAGGTTTCAACCAGTTGCTGCAGGAAGTTCTTCAGCGCAACGCCGGGTTCATCGTCTTCCGATGCAATCATGCGAATTCCCCATTGCCTCAACACTTCTTCCTGAACCGGGTTCGGCTTGTGTGAGAACACATATGAAATGGGCCGCACACCGAGCGTCTCGTGTTCGTTCCATATCTTCGACAGCTTGTGAAATAGCAGACGTATATTGGTATCGGAAAGACTGTATCCGATAAACAGAACGGCCTTGCTCAATGTGTCGGCGCGTAACTTGATATCCAGCGGCGTTTCGAACTGCAGGCGCTGGTAGTAGCTGGTCTCGTCAAGCACGATCGAGGCGTCATCATCGAAGTCACCGTGGAACTTGACGATCTGCCTGACGCCATCACGGGCCTTGGTCAGGTCACTGGCGTTGGCGATCTTGATGTAGTCTACCGCATGGGCGTCATGGGCGTACTCCAGCCAACGGTCATAGTTGGTGGTATAGATCGCCGGAAAACGGCCACGCACGATCAGCCGATGAATTTCCGAGTCTCGTATTTCGATGTCGCGATGCCACTCACGGTCCATCCAGCTGCGCAGCGGGCCGATGCTGCCTTTCTTGATCCGGTAGTACTCGGCCAGGGCGAGGAAATTGCCGTAGGTGTTGAACACCTCCGGGTCGTAGTCGAGCTGCACGGCGATCTCGTCGATCAGCTCCTTCCACGGCGGCAAGCCAATGTTGGCGGATACGCCGGAACCGACAAAAAGGATCAGGCGATTGTTCCGGTACGCTTCGCGGAGCTGGTCCATGGTTGCTCAGGACTCCCGCAGATAGGCGACGAAAGCGTCGAGTGCGCGTCGGCGCATGGAAAGGCCGTTCTTTTGCGTGCCCAGCTGCGCGAACGTCTGGGCCTGGCCTTCGGGAATGAATACGTCGTCCCATTCGAAGCCGCCATGCCCGGCTGGCGACGGTGCGATGCGCCCGGCGACCACGCCTTCGAAGAAATGCCGTTTGCGACCGTCGCAATAGCCGATCAGGGTCCGCGCCTCGGCGGCCGGATCGTCCAGCCGCCCGATCAGCTCCGAGAATCGCTCGGCCTGCAGTCGGTCCCAGAAGATCTGCGTCAGCCCGCCGGGAAAGCCGTTGAGGCTGTTGATGAAAAGCCCGGTGTGTTCGACGAAGACCGGTTTACCGATCATCTTGAAGGCGACCAGCAGCTTGTCGCTGACCAGCTGGTGCAGGTCCTCGGTACGCAGCTCCTCGATACGGATGGGAAAGGGCTTCACCTCGATTCCGCTGGGCTGGAGAATCTCGCAAACCTCGAGGATCTTCTGCGGGTTGATGGACGCGAAGCGGATTTTCATGGAACGAGCCAGCTCGGTTTCGACGGATGAACGCTGCCGCCACGACGGCCGCCCTTGTCTGTATGACGCAAGGTGAGTGGCTCGGTTCTCCTGCCCAGCGGATTAATCGATCAGGCGCGCCTATGGACGTTGCAGCGCCACGTCTTAAACGAATGACATTGCAGCCTCTGGCGGGGGAGGGCGCTTCAGCTCTGGCCCGGACGCATCGGGCAGGCTGCCTGCACCTGGCGGATGCGCTCGGCGGGGACGCGCAGCTGCCGTAGCAGGTACTCGGCGAACTCTGGCGTGAATGGCTGACGGGCGATGGCCTGTTCCATGCAGAACAGCCAGGCATCGCGTTCGGCTTCGCCGACCTGCCAGCGGGTATGGAACTGCGGAATGCTGATGCCGCCATACTTCTCTGCGTATCGCTTCGGGCCGCCCAGCCAGCCGCTCAGAAAACTCGCCAGCCGGTCCCGGGCGTCGCTCACGTCCGCCGGATACATTGCACGAACGCCCGCGGCTTCTGGCGCCAGGTCCATCACCTGGTAGAAGTCCGCGACCAGCCGTTGCAGGCCCGGTTCGCCGCCGGCTGCCTGGAACGAGGCGTCGCCGACGCCGAATGCGGGACCTTGATCGGGGTTCATCAGACTCGTCTCTGTCTCGTTGAAAGGGCGCGAGATGATGCGCGCTTGTGCCAGATCAAAACAAGTGCGAGCAGCGCCCGCAACGCGCAGGCAGCTGGTCTAAGCTGAAGGTCCACACAACAGCGGAGACAGGAAATGCGCAGGCTTCTGGTTGCATACGATGGTTCGGACAACGCCAAGCGCGCCCTGCAGTATGTCGTCGATCTGGCGCGGGATACCGGGATCACGCTACAGGTGCATGTGGTCAACGTTCAGCACGAACCGATCATCTACGGCGAATACGTGACGTCGGCGATGATCGATGAACTCAACAACGGCCTGATGGCCAAGGCGCGCTCCGTGCTCGACGAAGCGGCAGCCGTGTTGCAGGCCGGCGGCCTGAGCTGCGAAACCCATGCGCTGCTGGGCAATGTTGCCGAGCAGGTCAACGACGCGGTCAAGCGGCTGGGCTGCGACACGGTGGTGATGGGCACTCGCGGTCTGGGCAGCTTCACCGGGATGCTGATGGGCTCGGTGGCGAACCGGGTGATCCACGAGGTATCGGTCCCGGTGCTCTTGGTCAAGTGAGCTGAATGTCGGTCTGGCCGATCAGTCCTGCTTGCCCTTGAGCAGATCGGCCAGGTTGGCGAAGGCCTTGAAGGTTTCCTTCGGGCCCAGGTCGCTGCCCGGCCTGGCTTCGGCCTGGTACTGGTTGTCGGTGTAGCGGGAATGCTCGTTGTCGTGGCAGTACAGGCAGAGCAGCTCCCAGTTCGAGCCATCCTCGGGGTTGTTGTCGTGGTTGTGGTCCTTGTGGTGGACCGTCAACTCGCTCAGGCGCTTGCCGGAAAATTCCCGCGCGCAACGACCGCAGACCCAGGGATACATCTTCAGTGCTTTTTCCCGATAGCCTTGTTCGCGCTGACTGTAGGGCGTGGTCGGTTTGCTGCTGCTCATGGTGAATGCTCGCCGGGTTCGTTGTTCGTCAGGGCCCATCCCCGCGTCGGCATCGCCACGCGCGGGAACAGCCCCAAGTAAAGTCAATGGCTGTCAGCCCGCCAGGCCGACGTAGACGTTCTGCACGTCATCGTGGGCGTCGATGGCCTCGAGAAAGGCTTCGACTTCTTCCAGTTCGGCACCGGACAGGCTGACCGGATTCTTCGGACGATAGCCCAGTTGCGCGGACTGCACGGTAAAGCCGAATTCCGGCAGCGCCTTGCACACGGCGTCGAGATCGGTGGGTTCGGTGATGAACAGCGTGCTGCCTTCGTCGGCTGCTTCGAAATCCTGCGCACCGGCCTCGATCGCGGCCATTTCCGCATCGGCGTCGCCTTCAGGCGCGGCTTCGATCATGCCGACGTGGTCGAAGTCCCAGCTCACCGAGCCGGAGGAGCCCAACTGGCCTTTGCGGAACAGCACGCGGATTTCGGCAACGGTGCGGTTGACGTTGTCGGTCAGGCACTCGACGATCAGTGGCACCTGATGCGGCGCGAAGCCTTCGTAGAGTGTGCGTTCGTAGTGGACCACCTCACCGCTGAGGCCAGCGCCTTTCTTGATGGCGCGCTCCAGGGTGTCCTTGGGCATAGAAGCCTTCTTGGCCTGCTCGACCACCAGACGCAGGCGTGGGTTCATGTCCGGGTCGGCACCGCTGCGGGCCGCGATCATGATTTCCTTCGACAGCTTGCCGAAGATCCTGCCCTTGGCGTTCGCCGCCGCTTCCTTATGCTTCGCTTTCCACTGTGCGCCCATGCTCGTACTCGTCTGATGTGAGGGAACCAGGCGCGAATTCTATAGCGTCACCGCGGGTTTCGTCGCCGGTGCTGCGCGAGGATAAGCTTGGGCCGATCGACGGCCAAGCCGGACTGTGCCGGCCAATTCGCTGCTCACTGTATGGAGCGGTACAGCCATCGCGCCGCTCTAATGGATGTTTTCGTAACAGGGTGCGTCGTCATGTCGCCTCGGGACCTGCTGCTCGCACTGATAGTCATCGTCGTCTGGGGAATGAACTTCGTGGTCATCATGGTCGGCCTGCACGACGTCCCGCCCATGTTGCTCGGTGCCCTGCGATTCATGCTGGCGGCGGTACCGGCGGTGTTCTTCATCAGACGGCCGCAGGTGCCGCTGCGCTGGATGCTTGCCTACGGGCTGACCATCTCGCTGGGCCAGTTCGCCGTTCTCTTCACCGCCATGAAGCACGGCATGCCCGCAGGCCTGGCGTCGCTGGTGCTGCAGTCCCAGGCGTTCTTCACGCTGTTCTTCGCTGCGCTGTTTCTCGGCGAGCGCTTGCGCGCGGCCAACCTGCTGGGCCTGTTGATCGCGGCCTGCGGCCTCGCACTGATCGGTGCGCAGAGTGGGCTGGGCATGACCCTTGGCGGATTTCTCCTGACGATCTGTGCCGCCTCGATGTGGGCGCTGGGCAATATCGTCACGCGCAAGGTCGGCAAGGTGAATCTGGTCGGGCTGGTGGTGTGGGGCAGCCTGGTGCCGCCGTTGCCGTTTCTCGGGCTGTCGTTATGGCTGGAAGGCCCGGGCGTGATCGAAGCGGCGCTGCGTGGTATCGGCTGGCAGACGATTCTGGTCCTGGTGTACCTGGCCTTCGGCGCAACCATTCTCGGTTATGGCCTGTGGAGTCGGCTGCTGTCGCGCTATCCGGCCAGCCAGGTGGCGCCGTTTTCGCTCTTGGTGCCGGTGGTGGGGCTGACCTCGGCCAGTATCTTGCTGGGCGAGCGGTTGGCCCTGTTGCAGCTGGCCGGTGCGCTGCTGGTGATGATCGGGCTGGCAGTCAATGTCTGGGGAGGCTGGCTGTTCGGCCGGTTGCGCCTGGCGCGCGTCTGAAAACGCCCGGCATCAGCCGGGCGTTGTGGCGATCAGGCTCAATGGGTGGCGGCGTGGGTGCCGAGCAGTGTGGTGGAACCGCTCTTCTTGTCGCGCTTGGCCATACGTTTTTCCTGTGCCGTTTTCATCGGCTTCTTCTTGCTGTTCTTCTTTGCGTCCATTCCCTTGCTCATGGTGTTCACCTCTGATTGCTGGCTGGACATGTCCTGATGGGCGAAGGCCTGACTGTCGCTGCAGGAGCGATGCCTGTTTCCGGCCTGCCGTCTTCCGTGACTGCTGCAGTATGGCATTGCTGGGCCGCAATGCACGCGTTGCATTGCTTAGGACTGGTCCCGTTTCGTTGCAAGGCGCGTCGCTGCGCCAAACGGCTCCGGCGTGGCCGCGTACGAAACGGGAACAGACCCTAGGTATCAGTCGAACAGGCTGTGCTGGTCGCGTCGCCCACGAAGGGCGTCGTAGCGCTGGCGGAAGATCGCCCGGTAATGCAAGGCCAGAGGAGGTAGCTTCGCCAGTTGCTGCAGGTTGTCTTCAGTCAGGTTCTGATCGAGAAAGCAGCGCCACAGGTGCGCGACGCTGATCTGCGGGTGCGGGCGCTCGAGCAACTGCAACGTGTCGCCAGGACGCACGGTGCCTGGCTCGATGGTCCGGTAGAGCCAGCCGGTGCGGCCGCTCGCCGACAGCTCCCGTGCCAGGCCACGCACACCGTGACGGTTGTCCAGCCTGATGCAGGGCGAGCGCGGCTGGCTGATCTCGATCAGCGCGGTGCCCCAGCGAAGAAGATCGCCGATGCATACCTGCTCTTCGTCCAGCGCCTGGCTACCTAGGTTCTCACCGAAGGCGCCGAGACCAAGCCGCGTGCGCAGCGGCGGGAAGCGCTGCGACCAATACTGATAATGCTGGGTCGGGTAGTGGCAGAGGCTGCGATCCGGCCCGCCATGAAAACGTCGATCGGCGATCCGATCACCCTGCAGGCCATCCAGGCCCAGCCACAACGGGCCGTCGCTGGCTTGCTTGTCCATGGCGGTGGCTCTGCGACTATCTGGCAGCGGCGAAAACTGACGGCACAGCAATGGGCCGTCGACGGTCCAGGCTCCGAGCGAGGTGCGTGGCGCCTGCTGGGTCACGGCTGCTGTGCTCGGTTGAGCTGCTCCAGTTCGCGGCGGACCATGGCGGTGTATTCCGGTGGGCTGAGCTGATACAGCTCGGTGGCAACCCAGGCCAGCCAGCGCGAGCCCAGGGCCGCTTGCTGGTCCAGTAGGCGCTGGGCTTCGGCGCGGGCGCGCTCGGCATTGTTCTGATGAAAATCTGCTCGACTCACGAATCGTCTCCGTCGCCGTACTCGGCGATGAAAGGGGCAGCGATGGTAAACCCGGAACGCTCGCGTTAGGCTCGATGGCTATTCTTTTTGCGCCGCGAGAACGATGCATGCCGGTGTCCATGAACTTCAAGCACAAAATCTCCCGCCAGCGCCCCTATGGCAAGGCCGAGGCGGGCCTGCGGGCCAGCGATGGCAGCCTCGACGCCGTGCTGGACCAGCTGGAGAGCGATCGCGGGCGCATCATCAACTCGGCCGCGGTGCGCCGCCTGCAGCAGAAGACGCAGGTGTTTCCGCTGGAGCGCAATGCCGCGGTGCGCAGCCGCCTCACCCATTCGCTGGAAGTGCAGCAGACCGGCCGCTTCATCGTTCGCACCCTGTACAAGCAGCTCGGCCACCGCGCCGCGGAGTTCGGCCTGGACGGACTCGAGCCGGCGTTGCAGAGCCTGGTCGAGATGACCTGCCTGATGCACGATATCGGCAATCCGCCGTTCGGCCATTTCGGCGAGTACGCCATCGGCGAGTGGTTCGAGCGCAATCTCGACGGGCTGTTCACGGCCGCCGTGACGCCGGGGCAGGGCGATGCCGAGCTGCGCAAACGGATGCTGGTCGATCTCAAGCACTTCGAAGGCAATGCCCAGGCGGTTCGCCTGGTGGTCTCGCTGCAACGCCTCAACCTGACCTATACGCAGACCGCCGGACTGCTCAAGTACGTCCGTCCGGCCTATCAGGCCAAGCCCGCGAAAGGCACGCCAGGCGCCTACCTGCTGAAGAAGCCCGGCTTCTATCTGTCCGAGGAACCCTTCGTGCGTGCGCTGCAGGCGGCGCTCGATCTGCAGCCGTGCACGCGTCACCCGCTGGCCTACGTGATGGAGGCCGCCGACGACATCGCCTATTGCCTTGCCGACATCGAGGATTCGGTGGAGAAGGGCATCTTCAGCATCGAACAGCTGGCGCAGCTGCTGCTCGCCAAGTTCGCGCTGCATGGTTCGGTCGATGCCCCCGTGCCGGGTCCGGAGCGCAGTTTCCGGGGCATGGTCAACTATGCGCTGGAACGCGCACAGAAGGAGCCGATCAACAAGGTCGGCGAGTTCTTCATCTGGCTGCGGGTGAACATGATCCACCCGCTGGTGCAGCACGCTGCGCGGCAGTTCATCGACAACATCGACGCGGTTTATCACGGCACCCTGGATCGCGCGTTGCTGGAGGACGACAGCCTGCCCAACGCCATCGTGCAGACCTTCAAGGATGTCGCGATGGAGCACGTGTTCTGCCACCGCGAGGTGGAAACGTTGCAACTGCAGGGCTATCGCATTCTCCAGGGCCTGCTCGACTTCTATGCGCCGCTGCTGCGCGTGCCGGCCACCGTGTTCGATGCACTCAGCCTCGGCACCTGCCGCAGCGAACCTCACCTGCAAATGCTGGCTCGACGCCTGCCCAACCAGCTGGTCAAGGCCTACCACGAAGCGCTCAAGGAGCATGCTGAGCAATCGGCGGATTGGCCTCTGTGGGAGTTCTACTACCGCAACCGGATGCTGCAGGACTACATCAGCGGCATGACCGACCAACTGGCTCAGGACGAGTATCAGGCCCTTTCCGCCCTCTGAGGGTGCGCTGCACCAGAACTGCCGCTGCGCTTGGTACGCGCCTTGCTTTTGCTTGGTGCAGCAGTCGTCGTGCGAGCCCCGCAATGGCGCATGACGGATTTCCGGTAGTTTCCTTAACCTGTTGATATCAAAGGTTTCATGGCGCTTCAGCGTCTCGCTGCAAGCAAGCTCCGGCTGCAGGTGACGGTGGCCCGACATGGCGCGGTGATGCATCTCGGTGCATGCGTCTGGCGGAGATAACCGTTTTGGTGCGATTTATCCGCTGAGGCTGTAGTAACCCATGGAAAACCTCAACAGCGCCGTGGAAACCCTGGTCCACGGTTCGAATACCCTGTTCATCCTGATGGGCGCTGTGATGGTGCTGGCCATGCACGCCGGCTTCGCCTTTCTCGAAGTCGGTACGGTACGTCTGAAGAATCAGGTCAACGCGTTATCGAAGATCATCACCGACTTCGCAGTGTCGACCCTGGCGTATTTCTTCATCGGCTACTGGGTCGCCTATGGCGTGACCTTCATGCAGCCGGCCGATCAGCTGGTGGTGGACCACGGCTACGCGCTGGTGAAGTTCTTCTTCCTGCTGACCTTCGCCGCGGCCATTCCGGCGATCATCTCCGGCGGTATCGCCGAGCGCGCGCGGTTCGGCCCGCAGCTGTGCGCCACGCTGCTGATCGTCGCGTTCGTCTATCCGTTCTTCGAGGGCCTTATCTGGAACGGCAATTTCGGCTTCCAGGGCTGGCTCGAGCACCAGTTCGGTGCGTCCTTCCATGATTTCGCCGGCTCCGTGGTGGTGCACGCCATGGGCGGCTGGCTGGCATTTGGCGCGGTGGTTTTGCTGGGGCGACGCAACGGTCGCTACCGGGACGGCAGGCTGGTGGCATTCGCGCCGTCGAACATTCCTTTCCTCGCTTTGGGATCGTGGATTCTCATCGTCGGCTGGTTCGGCTTCAACGTCATGAGCGCGCAGACCATCGAGGGTATCAGCGGGCTGGTTGCGGTGAATTCGTTGATGGCGATGGTTGGGGGCACTGCAGCGGCATGGCTCGCCGGGCGCAACGACCCAGGCTTCCTGCACAACGGCCCGCTGGCTGGCCTGGTGGCGGTCTGTGCCGGCTCCGATCTGATGCATCCGGTCGGCGCACTGGCTACTGGTGCGATCGCCGGAGCACTGTTCGTCTGGACGTTCACTGCTACGCAGAATCGCTGGAAGATCGACGATGTGCTGGGTGTCTGGCCACTGCACGGCCTGTGCGGGATCTGGGGCGGGGTGGCCTGCGGCATCTTCGGCCAGTCCGCGCTGGGCGGTCTGGGCGGCGTGAGCCTAATCAGTCAGGTGATCGGCAGCGGCATGGGCATGCTGGTGGCGCTGCTCGGCGGCTTCGGCGTCTACGGCCTGCTCAAGCNNCGGATCGGCGCGCTCAGCCAGGATTGAGCCGCTTGTTTATGTCCGGGTGTCGCAGTCGCGCTCAGTAGCCGCGGCTGCGCTCCACCAGATCATGCAGCGGTTCGCCGTCACGCAGCGCTTGCAGGTTAGCCGCGACGATCCGGGCCGCGCTGCGCATGTCCGTTGCGGCTGCGATGTGGGGCAGCACGGTCACCTGTGGATGCTTCCAGAACGGATGCTCTGCCGGCAGCGGCTCGCTGCGAAACACGTCGAGCACCGCATGGCCGACCTGGCCACATTCGAGCGCCTGCAGCAGATCAGCCTCGACCAGGTGCCCGCCCCGTGCGAGGTTGACCAGCCCGGCGCCGGGGCGCAGAGCTTCGAAGAAACGCCGGTCCAGCAGATCGCCAGTCTGTGGCGTCAGTGGCAGCAGGTTGA
>DNMQ01000464.1 GCA_003488145.1 Pseudomonas sp. | reverse complement strand
TCGCCGATCATGACGATGGCCTCGGTCTGCGGATCATCCTGGAACAGCTTGAGGATATCGATGAAGGTCGAGCCCGGAATAGGGTCACCACCGATGCCAACACAGGTCGACTGGCCGAAACCAGCGTCGGTGGTCTGCTTCACGGCTTCGTAGGTCAGCGTGCCGGAGCGCGAGACGATGCCGACCTTGCCGGGCATATGGATGTGCCCAGGCTGAATGCCAATCTTGCACTCACCCGGCGTGATCACACCCGGGCAGTTCGGCCCGATCAGGCGCACACCCAGCTCGTCGCACTTGATCTTAACCTCGAGCATATCCAGTGTCGGAATGCCTTCGGTGATGCAGACGATGAGCTTGATCCCACCGAAAGCCGCTTCGAGGATCGAGTCCTTGCAGAACGGCGCCGGCACGTAGATCACCGAGGCGTCAGCACCGGTGGTCTCGACGGCCTCCCGAACGGTGTTGAATACCGGCAGACCGAGGTGCATGGTGCCGCCCTTGCCCGGCGTGACGCCGCCGACCATCTTCGTGCCGTAGGCAATGGCCTGCTCGGAGTGGAAGGTACCTTGCGAGCCGGTGAAGCCCTGGCAGATGACCTTGGTGTCCTTGTTGATCAATACGCTCATCACTTGCCCTCCGCGGCTTTGACGACCTGAATGGCCGCATCGGTCAGGCTGTTCGCACCGATGATGTTCAGACCGCTTTCACTCAGCATCTTGGCCCCCAAGTCGGCGTTGTTGCCTTCCAGGCGGACCACCACGGGCACCTTGACGCCCACTTCGCGAACGGCACCGATGATGCCTTCGGCGATCATGTCGCATCGCACGATGCCGCCGAATATGTTCACCAGAACGGCCGCGACATTGCTATCGGAGAGAATGATCTTGAACGCTTCGGTCACGCGTTCCTCGGTGGCACCACCGCCCACGTCGAGGAAGTTCGCCGGCGCACCGCCATGCAGGTTGACGATATCCATGGTGCCCATGGCCAGGCCCGCACCATTGACCATGCAGCCGATGTTGCCGTCGAGCGCTACGTAATTGAGCTCCCACTTGGCCGCGTGGGCCTCGCGCGGATCGTCCTGAGACGGATCGGCCATGTCGCGTAGTTTGGGTTGACGATAGATGGCGTTGCTGTCGATGTTGATCTTGGCGTCCAGGCAATGCAGGTTGCCGTCCTTCTTGATCACCAGCGGGTTCACTTCGAGCAGGGCCAGGTCATAGTCCTGGAACAACTGGGCAAGGCCGACGAAGATATGGACGAACTGCTTGACCTGATCGCCCTTCAGACCCAGCTGGAATGCCAGCTCGCGCGCCTGAAACGGCTGCGCACCGACCAGCGGGTCGATGGTGGCCTTGAGGATTTTCTCGGGCGTGTCGTGAGCGACTTTTTCGATATCCACGCCACCTTCGGTGGAGGCCATGAACACGACCCGGCGACTGGCGCGATCAACCACGGCGCCCAGATAGAGTTCCTTGTCGATATCGGTGCAAGCCTCGACAAGGATCTTGCTGACTGGCTGACCATTGGCGTCGGTCTGATAGGTCACCAGACGCTTGTCAAGCCACTGCTGGGCAAACGCCCGTGCTTCATCCTTGCTGCGAACCAGCTTTACGCCACCTGCCTTGCCACGTCCACCGGCATGCACTTGGGCTTTGACCACCCATTGCGTTCCGCCGATCTTGTCGCAGGCTTCCGCTGCTTCCTTCGGGCTATCGACTGCGTAACCCTTGGACACGGGCAGACCGTATTCAGCGAACAGTTGTTTACCTTGGTACTCGTGAAGATTCATGCTTTCTACCGTCTGGTTTGGTATTGGCGCATTTACGGCACGACGAGCCGCCGTGCCCCCTCACAAGTCGCTGAAAACTATCTGCGAATTCACGATACCTCTCAGCGACCTGCAATCCTTTTCGAATCTGCAGTTTGCAAAAGGCCCGGCGTATCCACAGATACGTCGGGCCCGAGTACAGCACGAAACCGATTAGCGCTTCTTGCGATTGGCGATGTGGATGGCGTGGCCATTCACTGCCAGGGCCGCTTCATGCAGCGCTTCGGACATCGTCGGGTGCGAGAACACCATCATGCCCAGGTCTTCGGCACTGGTGCCGAATTCCATGCCGATCGCGCCTTGCTGAACCAGCTCGGCAGCGCTTGGGCCCATGACATGAACGCCCAGCACACGGTCGGTCTTGGCATCGGCGATGACCTTGACCAGGCCAGCGGTGTCGTTGGCAGCCATGGCACGTCCGCTGGCAGCGAACGGGAAGGTACCGACGTTGACTTCAACGCCTTCAGCCTTCAGCGCCTGCTCGGACTTGCCGACCCATGCGATTTCCGGGTGAGTGTAGATGACCGACGGAATCAGGTCATAGTTCATCTGGGTCTTGTGACCAGCGATACGCTCGGCAACCATCACGCCCTCTTCCGAGGCCTTGTGGGCCAGCATAGCGCCGCGAACAACATCACCGATGGCGTAGACGCCAGGGACGCTGGTGGCGCAGTAGTCGTCAACGAAGATGAAACCGCGCTCATCCATATCGACACCAGCATCGGCAGCCAGCAGCTCGGAGGTGACAGGACGACGGCCCACTGCGACGATCAACTTGTCGAAGGTCATCTGCTGCTCGCCTTCGGCGCTGGTGAAGTTGACGGTCACTTGATCGCCCTTCACTTCCGATCCGGTCAGGCGCGCACCCAGCAGAATCTTCAGACCCTGCTTGGAGAGGACTTTGAACGCTTCCTTGGAGATTTGCTCATCGGCAGCCGGCAGGAACTTTTCCATGGCTTCGATAACGGTCACTTCCGCGCCGAGGCGCGCCCAGACCGAACCCAGCTCGAGGCCGATCACGCCGGCACCGATGACGCCGAGCTTGCCCGGAACGCTCTGAAAGTCCAGTGCGCCCGTGGAGTCGACGATGACGTTCTGATCGACCGGCGCCGGCGGAATGTTTACCGGAGTCGAGCCGGAGGCAAGGATGACGTTCTCGGCAGCCAAGGTCTGCACGTTGCCGTCCAGGCCGGTCACTTCAACCTGCTTGCCGGCCAGCAGCTTGCCGTGGCCTTCGAATACGGTCACACCGTTGGCCTTCAGCAGAGCCGAAACCCCGCCGGTAAGGTTCTTAACGATCTGGTCCTTGCGCGCGACCATGGTCGGAACGTCCATGGCCACTTCGCCAGTGCTGATGCCATGAACCTTGAAGCTCTCGTGGGCTTCATGGAACTTGTAGGAGCTGTCCAGCAGCGCCTTGGAAGGAATGCAACCTACGTTCAGGCAGGTGCCGCCCAGAGCGGTCTTACCATCCTTGCCCTGGTATTTTTCGATACATGCGGTCTTCAGACCCAGCTGGGCGGCACGAATGGCGGCCACATAGCCGCCGGGGCCGGCACCGATGACGACGACGTCGAATTTCTGGCTCATTACGAATCCTCTTCAAAAGCAGCTAAAAGCCAAAGGCTGCAGGTAGCACGGTCGGCTTTCACCTGACCTGCCAGCTGCAGCCCGTGACGTTTCTATCAGATATCCAGCAGCAGACGGGCCGGGTCTTCCAGCAGGTCCTTCATGGTAACCAGGAAGGTCACCGCTTCCTTGCCGTCGATCAAGCGATGGTCATAGGACAGCGCCAGGTACATCATCGGCAGGATGACCACTTGACCGTTAACTGCCATCGGGCGTTCCTGGATCTTGTGCATACCGAGGATGGCGGTCTGAGGCGGGTTGACGATCGGCGTCGACAGCAGCGAACCAAACACACCACCATTGGAGATGGTGAAGGTGCCGCCAGTCATCTCTTCGATGGTCAGCTTGCCGGCCTTGGCCTTCTTGCCGAAGTTGTTGATGCCGCCTTCGATCTCGGCCAGGCTCATGTGCTCGGCGTTGCGCAGGACCGGAACCACCAGGCCGCGGTCGCTGGAAACGGCGACGCCGATATCCTGATAACCGTGGTAGACGATGTCATTGCCATCGATGGAAGCGTTGACGCCCGGCTGGCGCTTGAGCGCTTCGACCGCGGCCTTGACGAAGAAGGACATGAAGCCCAGGCGCACGCCGTTGTGGGTCTTCTCGAACAGGTCCTTGTACTTGGAACGCAGCTCCATGATCGGCTTCATGTTGACTTCGTTGAACGTAGTCAGCATCGCCATGGAGGATTGCGCTTCGACCAGACGCTCGGCGACCTTCGCACGCAGGCGGGTCATCGGCACGCGCTTCTCGACGCGATCGCCCTCGGCGAAGATCGGAGCGGATGCAGCCGGAGCAGCCGGCTTGGCAGCAGCAGCCGGAGCGGATTTCTTAGCTTCAACGGCGGCAACCACGTCTTCCTTGGTCACGCGACCATCTTTACCAGTACCGGCGATGCTGTTCGGATTGATGCCGTTCTCTTCGGCCATCTTGCGCGCAGCAGGAGCCAGGATTGGCTCTTCACCAGCGGTTGCGGCAGCAGCCGGGGCAGCGGCTTGAGCCGGGGCAGCAGCCGGCGCAGGTGCGGCGGCGGCAGTAGCACCAGCCTCCAGCTTGCCGAGCAGCTCGCCGCTCAGCACGGTGTCGCCTTCGTTCTTGACGATCTCGGTCAGCACGCCGTCAGCTTCGGCGAGCACTTCCATCACCACCTTGTCGGTTTCGATGTCGACGATCAGCTCATCACGCTTGACCGCGTCGCCCGGCTGCTTGTGCCAGGTGGCAACGGTGCCGTCGGCGACCGATTCCGGGAATGTAGGGGCTTTGATCTCGATAGCCATTATTCAGGGGTCCTATTGATTCGGTTTCTACATCGAGGCCGCGATATCGCGGCCCCTTGCACGAAATGGTTAAACGGTGAAGGCGTCCTGCAGCAGCTTTTCCTGCTGTTCGGCATGCATGGAGGCGTAACCGACCGCCGGCGCCGCTGAAGCATCACGACCCGCGTACTGAAGGAACAGTTCCTTCTTGTGTGCGGTGGCCACACGTCGCATGTGATGCTGGCTGCAGTACCAGGCGCCCTGGTTCATCGGCTCTTCCTGACACCAGACGATGTGCTTGAGGTTCTGGTAAGGCGCGAGCGCCTCGGCCAGATCCTCTTCCGGGAACGGATACAGCTGCTCGATACGCACGATGGCGATATCTTCGCGGCCTTCGGCACGACGCTTGTCCAGCAGGTCATAGTAGACCTTGCCGCTACACATGATTACACGCTCGACCTTCGCCGGATCGATCGCGTCGACTTCCGGGATAACGGTCTGGAAGGAACCCTGGGTGAGCTCTTCCAGTGTCGAGGTCGCAAGCTTATGACGCAGCAGCGACTTGGGTGTCAGCGCAACCAGCGGCTTGCGCAGCGGGCGAATCGCCTGGCGGCGCAGCATGTGGTAGACCTGCGCCGGAGTCGTCGGCACGCAGACCTGGATATTGTGCTCGGCGCACAG
>DNMQ01000150.1 GCA_003488145.1 Pseudomonas sp. | reverse complement strand
GCTTGTCGCCATCGGCCTGCAGCGCCTTGCCCAGCAGTTTCCACGCAGCCGAATACTTCGGATCGAGTTCGACGCAGCGGCGCAGGTGCTCCGCCGCCCGCCCCGGCTGCCCGGCATCCATGTAGCCCTTGCCGAGGCCGAAACGCAGCATCGGATTGTCCATGCCTTGGGAAAGCATTTTTTCCAGCGATTCGAGCATCTTGAAGACCTTTTCGGTGCAGCGCTCCGGGGCGTTTCCTCACTTTAGTGCATCGCCGCCGCCGGGCAATAGCGGCAGCATACGCCATTGGTCTTAGCTGTTGTTGCCGGGGCTTTCGCCGTCTTGGTGTGGGCTGGGTTGCAAGCGGCTCAGTGGGCCTCGTTGACCGCGCTGAGAAACTCCCGGGTGCGTTCCTCGCGCGGGTTGTTGAACAGCTCGTCCGGGCTGCCCTGTTCGTGAATCCGGCCCTGATGGAAGAAGCACACCCGATCGGCGAACTCACGGGCAAAGCCCATCTGGTGGGTCACCATCAGCATCGTCAGGTTGTGCGCCTCGCCGAGGCGGCGGATGACGTTGAGCACTTCGCCGCAGAGCTCCGGGTCCAGCGCCGAGGTCACTTCGTCGAACAGCATCACCTTCGGCCGCATCGCCAGTGCGCGGGCAATCGCCACGCGCTGTTGCTGACCGCCGGAGAGTTGCGCCGGGAAGTGCTCCAGCTTGTCCTCCAGGCCGACCATGGCCAGCAGCTCCTCTGCCCGCTCGCGGGCCTCGCGCTTGCTCAGCCCGAGCACCTGTACCGGCGCTTCCATGACGTTCTGCAACGCGTTCATGTGCGGGAACAGGTTGAAGCTCTGGAACACCATGCCGACCTTGCCACGCACACGTCGCAGGTGACGGGCATTGGCCGGGACCAACTGGCCGCTGGCGTCGGGCATGTGCGTCAGCGGCTCGCCGTCGACCTCGATCACGCCCTCGTCAATGCCTTCCAGGGTCATCAGCACCCGCAACAGGGTGGATTTGCCCGAGCCGCTGGGGCCGATGATCGCGACCTTCTCGCCTTCCTCGATCTGCAGGTCGAGCCCGTCGAGCACGGTCAGTTCACCGTAGCGCTTGGTCACGCCGGCGAAGCGCACCAAAGGTTGCGCCTGCTCCGGCTGTTGCGGCGTCGGGTTCAGGGTGTCCGTGGACTGCATCAGCGTATTCATCGGGCCAGCTCCATGCGGTTTTCCAGACGGCGCACGCACCAGGCGAGGCCGAGGCTGAGAATGAGAAAGAACAGGCCGACCATGGTGATCGGCTCCAGATAGCGGAAACTCTCGGAGCCGATGTTCTTGGCCCGCTGCATGATTTCCACCACGGTGATCGCCGACAGCACTGGCGTGTCCTTGAGGATCGAGATCAGGTAGTTGCCCAGCGCCGGCAGCACCGGGCGCAGCGCCTGCGGCAGGATCACGTCGCGGTAGGCCGTCCAGGGCTTCATGTTCAGCGCGGTGACGGCTTCCCATTGCGAACGGGGTACCGCGTCCAGGCCGGCGCGGTACACCTCGGCGGTGTAGCAGGCGTAGTGCAGGGCGATACCGATGATGCCCGCCTGCATCGCGCTGAGGTTGAGGCCGTAGTTGGGGAACACGTAGAAAAGGAAGTACACCTGAATCAGCAGCGGTGTGCTGCGGATGAACTCGATCAGCCCGGTGATCGGCCAGGATAGCCAGCGCAGGCGGCTGCGGCGGCCAATGGCGAGGAACAAACCGAGCACCACGGCAATGGCGAAACCGGCCAGGGCGATGCCGATGGTGGTCAGCGAGGCATCCAGCAGGCGCGGCAGGATCTCGCGGGCGAACTGCCAGTCGAAGAAATTCATGACAGGCCTCCGCGCATCCGCCCGCGGGCCAGCCGGCGTTCCAGCTGGCGCATGCCGAAGTTGATCGCCTGGGCCAGGACGAAGTAGATCACCAGCGCCAGGCCGAAGATCTCCATGGTCATCAGCGTCGCCTGATCCAGCTGGCGGGCGCGGAAGGCCAGGTCCGAGAGGGTGATCAGCGACACCAGCGAAGTGTTCTTCAGCAACTCGATCAGCAGATTGGTGCCGGGCGGAATTGCCGCGAGCAAGGCCTGCGGCAGGATGATTCGGCGCATGCGTGTCAGCGGCGTCATGTTCAGCGCCTGGCAGGCTTCGTGCTGGCCCTGGTGCACCGAGCGGATCGCGCCGCGCAGCACCTCGGCCCCATAGGCACCGATGTTCAGACCCAGGCCGACCACTGCCACGGCGAAGGCACTCATTTCGACATTGAACGGTGGCATCGGCAGCACGAAGTACAGCCAGAACAGCTGCACCAGCAGCGACGAGCCGCGGAAGACCTCGATGTAGGTGATGGCCAGCCAGCGCAATGGCGCCACTGGCGAAAGCCGGGCCAGCGCGGCAATCAGCGCGCAGGTGATGGCCAGCAGGGAGCCGAAGAACGTCACCTTCACGGTGACCCAGGCACCCTGCAGCAGCAGAGGAAGCAGTTCGATCATGATGGCGCTATCCGGTTTTCCGGAGCGCTGAGCGAGGCTGCGCAAACAGCGGCGCAGCCTTGGTCAGCGTTCACAGGCGGGACAGCAGGCCGGCTGCGCCAACCAGCCGCCCCGACGGGCTTCAGGCGCCGCAGAGCTCGGCGGCAGTCTTGTCGGTGATGTTGGAGCGATCGAAGCCGAATGGCTCGATGGTCTTCAGATGCTCCTCGCTGCCCAGCCACTGCTTGAGCTCGGCATTGACCGCGTCACGCAGCGCCTTGTCCTGCGGACGGAAGGCCAGCGCGCCATAACCGGCACGGGCTGGATCGTCCTTGAAGTCGGCGATGGCCTCGACATCGTCACCGGCCTTGTCCGCCAGCCCCTTCATGGTCAGCTGGGTGCCGATGGCGGCATCGGCGCGACCACCGCGCACGGCCTGCAGCTGCGAGGTGGTATCCGGGACCTGCAGAATCTGCGAATCCTTGATGCCGGCCTTGCGCGCATAACCGAGGTTCACCGTGCCGGACATGATGGCGATCTTCACGTCTGGGTTGTTGGCGATGTCTTCGTAGCTGCGCAGGTTCTTCGGGTTGCCTTCGGCCACCAGCAGGGTGTCGAGCAGGCGGTAGTGCGGGTCGGTGAACAGCACCTGCTTGCAGCGTTCAGGGGTGATGTACATGCCCGCTGCGATGAGGTCGAAGCGCCCGGCGCGCAGGCCGGGGATCAGCGAGCCCCACTCGGTCAGTACCGGTTTGATGGTGTCGATCTGCATGCGCTCGAACACCTTGCGCACGATCTCTGGCGATTCGCCGGTGACGCTTCCGTCGAGAGCGGTGTAGGCGAAGGGGGTTTCATTGGCGTAGCCGATGCGGACGCTGCTGCTGTCCTTGATGTCTTCCAGGGTATCGGCCTGCGTCAGGCTGGCGAAACCGATGCTGGCCAGGGCGGCGCAGCCGATCAGCAGCCGGCGGGAGCGTGTCGGGATGGTGCTGTTCCTCATGGAGTTTCTCCTGTTCCTTGTAGAGACCCGAGGAATCGGATCGTTATTTGTCTAGGAGGGGCAAACTGCTCGAGCTCATGTAGGGACTCTTCTGACGACGATGGTGCGGTGAAACCGAGCGATGATAGCGTGGCTCAATCGTCAGGCCGCACGGGCGGCAAGCCAGGAGGGTACAAAAGCTGGCCATAAAATGGAAATCGGAGGGCATCGGGATCGAATGGAGGCGATCGGTGGGAATGCCGTCTATTCCAGCTGATCGGGCCGGGAGTCGTGGGTAATTGAAAAAACGAAACGGCCCGCCGAGTGGCGGGCCGTCCATGCAGTCGCAATGATCGCTAGAAGAAGGTCAGGCCGGCCTGGAACAGGCGCTCGACGTCGCGAATGTGCTTCTTGTCGACGAGGAACAGGATGACGTGATCGCCGGACTCGATCCGTGTGTCGTCATGGGCGATCAGCACCTGGTCGTCGCGAATCACCGCGCCGATGGTGGTACCCGGGGGCAGCGCGATCTGCTCGATGGGGCGCCCGATCACCTTGCTCGAACGCGGATCGCCATGGGCGATCACCTCGATGGCTTCGGCCGCGCCACGGCGCAGCGAGTGGGCGCTGACGATGTCGCCGCGGCGTACGTGGGTCAGCAGGGTGCCGATGGTGGCCAGCTGCGGACTGATGGCGATGTCGATCTCGCCACCCTGAACCAGATCGACGTAGGCCGGGTTGTTGATGATGCACATCACCTTGCGCGCGCCCAGGCGCTTGGCCAGCAGCGACGACATGATGTTGGCCTCGTCGTCGTTGGTCAGGGCGAGGAACACGTCCGCCTCGCTGATGTTCTCCTCGACCAGCAGGTCGCGGTCGGAAGCGCTGCCCTGCAGGATGATCGTGCTGTCCAGCGTGTCCGACAGGTAGCGACAGCGCGCCGGGTTCATCTCGATGATCTTCACTTGGTAACGGCTCTCGATCGCTTCGGCCAGCCGCTCGCCGATGTGGCCGCCACCGGCGATGACGATGCGCTTGTAGTTCTCGTCGAGGCGGCGCATCTCGCTCATCACGGCGCGGATATGGCCCCTGGCGGCGATGAAGAACACCTCGTCATCGGCCTCGATCACCGTGTCGCCACGGGGCAGGATGGCCTGGTTGCGACGGAAGATGGCGGCCACGCGGGTATCGACGTTGGGCATGTGGCGGCGCAGCTGGCGCAGCTCCTGGCCGACCAGCGGACCGCCGTAGTAGGCGCGCACCGCCACCAGCTGTGCCTTGCCTTCGGCGAAGTCGATCACCTGCAGCGAGCCGGGATGTTCGATCAGGCGCTTGATGTAGTTGGTGACCACCTGTTCCGGGCTGATCAGCACGTCGACCGGGATCGCCTCGTTGGCGAACAGGCCGGAGCGCACCAGGTAGGCCGCTTCGCGCACGCGGGCGATCTTGGTCGGCGTATGGAACAGGGTGTAAGCGACCTGGCAGGCGACCATGTTGGTCTCATCGCTGTTGGTCACCGCCACCAGCATGTCGGCGTCGTCTGCGCCGGCCTGGCGCAGCACCGTCGGAAACGAGCCGCGGCCCTGGATGGTGCGGATGTCCAGACGATCGCCGAGATCGCGCAGGCGGTCGCCGTCGGTGTCGACCACGGTGATGTCGTTGGCTTCGCTGGCGAGGTGTTCGGCGAGGGTACCGCCGACCTGGCCGGCGCCGAGAATGATGATCTTCACGCGATCACTCCTGAAAGGCGGATGTTTGCCGCCGCTTCCATGTTGGGCCCGCGCGCACTGCGCCGGGATTTCGACTCACCCACTGACACCACGTGGCTGCGCCGCGATCTTGATCAGCTTGGCATAGTAGAAGCCGTCGTGGCCGCTCTCCTGCGGCAGCAGCTGGCGACCATGCGGCTGCTGCAGGCCGAAGCCGCTCGGGAGGTCCAGTTCGCGCGCGCCGGGCGTGCGTTCGAGGAAGGCGCCGATCACCTCGCGGTTCTCGGTCGGCAGCACCGAGCAGGTGGCATAGAGCAGGATGCCGCCGACGTCCAGGGTCGGCCACAGCGCATCGAGCATCTCGCCCTGCAGCGCGGCAAGGGGGGCGATGTCATCGGCCTGGCGCGTCAGCTTGATGTCCGGATGGCGGCGGATCACGCCGGTGGCCGAACAGGGTGCGTCGAGCAGGATGCGCTGGAACGGCTTGCCGTCCCACCAGCGCTCGGTGGCGCGGGCGTCGTCAGCGACCAGTTCGGCCTGTAAATGCAGACGCTCGAGGTTTTCCCGAACGCGCACCAGACGCTTGGGTTCCAGATCCAGCGCAATCAGCCCGGCCAATTGCGGCTCGCGTTCGAGCAGGTG
>DNMQ01000146.1 GCA_003488145.1 Pseudomonas sp. | reverse complement strand
CTGGCCAGCAAGCTGCCGATCTCCCGCTGGCAGCGCGACCTGACCGACTCCACCGTGCTGCGCAATCTTGGCGTCGGCTTTGCCCACAGCGTCATAGCCTACGAAGCGAGCCTCAAGGGTATCGGCAAGCTGGAGCTCAACATCGCCCGCATCGCCGAAGACCTCGACGCCTGCTGGGAAGTGCTGGCCGAACCGGTACAGACGGTCATGCGCCGCTACGCTGTGGAAAACGCCTACGAAAAACTGAAGGACCTGACCCGCGGCAAAGGCATTACGCCCGAAGCCCTGCAGTCTTTCATCGACGGTCTGGATATTCCTGCCGAAGCAAAGGCCGAGCTACGCAAATTGACGCCGGCCAACTACATCGGCAACGCCGTTGCCCAGGCCAAGCGCATCTGAGTACGACCATGTATGCACGCCCGGCTGTGCCGGGCGTTTTTATTTTCAGCTCTGTATATAGAGCAAGGTGTTACGCATGACTTCTGATATTCCACTTCAAATTCTGGGCGGCATCAGCGCCCGGGAATTTCTGCGCGACTACTGGCAGAAGAGACCGCTGCTCATTCGCCAGGCCATCCCAGACTTTCAGAGCCCCATCTCGCCAGACGAACTGGCTGGCCTTTCGCTGGAAGAGGAAGTCGAATCCCGTCTGATCATCGAGCACGGCGAAAGCCCCTGGGAGTTGCGTCGCGGTCCCTTTGCCGAAGACACCTACCAGCAGCTGCCCGAGCGTGACTGGACCCTGCTGGTCCAGGCCGTCGACCAGCTGGTACCGGAAGTCGCCGATCTGATCGAGCACTTCCGCTTCCTTCCCAACTGGCGCATCGACGATGTGATGATTAGCTATGCCGCACCGGGCGGCGGTGTCGGCCCGCATTTCGACAACTACGACGTATTCCTGCTGCAGGCGCATGGTCAGCGCCGCTGGCGCATCGGGCAAATGTGCGACAGCGAAAGCCCGATGCTGACCCACGGCGATCTACGCATCCTGGCCGAATTCGCAGGCACCGATGAATGGGTGCTGGAACCCGGTGACATGCTTTACCTTCCGCCTCGCCTGGCCCACTTCGGCACCGCCGAGGATGCCTGCATGACCTATTCGGTCGGCTTCCGTGCCCCTAGCGCTGCCGAGGTACTGACCCACTTCACCGACTTCCTGGCGCAGTTCCTGCCGGACGAGGATCGTTACAGCGACGCCGATCTGCAACCGAGCGACGACCCCTACCAGATCCAGAGCGACGCACTGGATCGATTGAAAGCGCTGCTTGCCGAACACATGAGCGACGAGCGTTTGTTGCTCACCTGGTTCGGCCAGTTCATGACCGAGCCGCGCTATCCGGAGCGGGTGGAGGGGCCTGAGCTGGAGGAGATCGATCTGCGCTCGGCAATCGAAGATGGCGCCCTGCTGGTCCGCAACCCGGCGGCACGCCTGGCCTGGAGCGAAGTCGACATCGGCCTGCTACTGTTCGCCAGTGGCCAGAGTCGCCTGCTTCCCTCTAAGCTGCGCGAACTGTTGAAACTGATCTGCTCGGCTGATGCGTTGCACGCCGATAACATCGGCGACTGGCTGAGCGACGACGATGGCCGGGGGCTTTTGTGTGAACTGGTCAAACAAGGAAGTCTGGAGTTTGCTGATGAATAGCGTTCAGGTACGGATCGCCGACTGGCAGCAGGACAACGCCGAACTGCGGCGCATTCGGGAGGCCGTGTTCATTGCCGAGCAGGCCGTTCCGCCCGAGCAGGAGTGGGATGCCGACGATAACGAAGCCGTGCATTTTCTCGCCCTCGAGGGCGACTATCCGATCGGTACCGCACGGTTGCTGGCCGACGGGCAGATTGGCCGGGTAGCAGTCCTGCGCGACTGGCGCGGCATGAACGTGGGCGATGCGCTGATGCGCGCCGTCCTTGCGGAGGCGGAGCGCCGGGGCCTGACGGAGCAGACACTGACTGCGCAGGTTCACGCCACCGCCTTCTATGAGCGACTTGGTTTTGAAGTGGTCAGCGATGAGTTTCTCGAAGCTGGAATCCCCCACGTCGACATGCTCCGCCGGAGCCACTGAGGCCGTATGAGCGACAGCGCCCCTGACGAAAGTAGCGATCAGGCCGAACTCCCGGCCATAGACTTTCACTCTCCGGGGCGTTTTGCCGTTCACAACCCCCAAGCCGACCTTCCCGAGCCTCTCGCTTGGAGAGCGGCCGCCTTTGAGCTTGGACAGGACACCGAACTGCAACGCTTCAGCGAACCCAACGAGGTTCGCCAGCATGCTTTGGCCATGCTGCAGCAGGCGGCTCGCTCGCTGTGCATCTACAGCACGGATCTGGAACCCTGGCTTTATCATCACAGCAGCGTTCAGCAGGCTTGCACTCGCCTACTGCTGGCCCACCCGCGCAACCGCCTGCGTATCTTGATCGGCGACCCGACACGAGCGATCAAAGAAGGCCACCGTCTTCTGCAGCTTGCTCGGCGATTGACCAGCAATGTACATATCCGCAAGCTGAACCCCGATTATCCCGAGCAGAGCGGCGCCTATCTGATCGCCGATGATTGTGGTCTGCTGCAACGCCCCAAGGCTGACCAATACGTCGGCTGTGCCCTGTACCACGACCTCGCCCGGGTGCGCATACGCCAAGCGGAATTCGACAAGGCCTGGGAACATGGATTAGCGGATGCAAACCTGCGGAGTTTTCTGCTATGAGCCCTCGAATCTTTCTGCTGTCCGTTGCTGTCAGCATCTGTCTTCCGTTACAAGCGGCGACCGAAGTCATTCAGCTCGACAACCGCATGGCCGAAGACGTTATTCCCGTAGCGGAGTCGGTGCTCGGTGGCCAGGGACGGGTCACAGCCTACGGCAGCCAGCTGATCGTCAATGCACCGGACGCGCTCATCAGCGAACTGCGGCAGGTGATAGATCAGCTGGACGTCGAGCCAAAGCGTCTGCTTATCAGTGTCGATACTCAGGACTCGGCCAGCAGCTCCGCAGGCGGTTATCAGGTGGACGGCTCGGTACGCTCCGGCGACGTGGAGTTTGAAAGCGGACGCGGAGAGATTGGTGGGCGTGATCGGCTGCGAATCATCCGCCGCAGCACGAACAGCAGGGATGGCGGCGTTCAGCAGGTTCAGGCCAGCGAGGGTTATCCGGCGCTGATTCAGGTGGGCCAGAGTGTGCCGCTGGCCACCCAGGGCACAGATGGCTACGGCCAGATCTACCAGCAGACGCAATATCGCGACGTTCTCCGCGGCTTCTACGCCACCGCCACAGTGCACGGCGACCGGGTGCAAGTCACCATAAGCAGTACCCGAGACCGGCTTTCGCAAGGCCGTGGTGGCGTGGTGGAGGTTCAGAACGCAGACACTCGGGTAAGCGGTCGTATCGGTGAATGGATCACCATCGGCGGCGTCGATGAAAGCGCTAGCTCCGAGCAGCAAGGCACGTTACGTCGCTATTCCACCCAGGGCGGCCAGAACCTGTCGATGCGCCTCAAGGTCGATGTTCTGGACTGAACATCAGCAGGTCCCTGACAGCCACGTCACGATGTAGTGCCCCCAAAAAAACACTACAAAACGATTGACGATGCAATTTCAGCGGAGCATTATTGCCCCGCTCCCGCTAACCAGGGGCCCTGGCAAGGGTCTCCGGGGCGTGCTCAAGCCAACCAGCCGAGCCGTTCCGTGACTGTACTGCCCACAAGGCGGACTGACGAGGTTGCGACTGGAACGAGTCGTCCTGAGGGACGGGGTAGCGATTGACGCATCAGCCAGACTGAAAGCTTCTCGTTGTTGTAGCGCACACGGCAGCCACGCCGGCTGTGGGCGCAGCAACCGGAACCAGCCCGGCGGTCGTATCCCCCCTTCTCTTGGTTCAATCCTCGTCCCGGTCGATATTTCGACGCTCTG
>DNMQ01000148.1 GCA_003488145.1 Pseudomonas sp. | reverse complement strand
CGGAATATAGCACAAAAAATAACCAAGCCCGACCATCACGCAGGGTCTTTATCGACCTTCGCGACAGGCGCGCGAAGTGTCACTGCCGCCCGCTATACTCGCGCGACTCAACCATTGCTTCGAGCCCGGGAGTGTCTGGTGCGCGTCGTCCTTTTCGCCTTGCTCCTGAGCCTTTGCAGCCAGGCCTCCGCTCATGCCGAAACCGCCCTCCTGAGTGCCAGTGACAGTGGCCGCGGACTGAATGCGCACGTCACGCTGCTGGCCGATCCCGGAGCCGAGCTGAACATCGACGACCTGCAACGCCCGGACGTAAAGGCGCGCTTCGTGCCAGCCGAAAGCAAGGCCAGTGTCGGACAGAGTCCGCATCCCTGGTGGATCCGCGTCAGCCTGCAACGGGAAAGCGATGCACCATTTCAATGGTGGCTGGAAGTCGGGTCGGTAACCCTGAAAGACCTGCGCATCTATTTGCCGGACGGCAACGGTGGCTGGATCGAGCGGCAATCCGGCGAACTGGTCGGGTTCAACGAAGGCCGCGACCATGCCTATCGGCGCATGCTGTTCAGGCTTCCGCCACTCGGTGACAGCCAGCCGGTGACCTTCTACCTGCGCAGCTACGACCCCGCCGGCAACTCCTTTCCGCTCAAGGTCTGGCAGCTCGATGCCCTGCAGGAGCAGGCGGTGGGCGAGAACCTGTTTCTCGGCCTGATCTACGGCGTCATCCTGGCGATGCTGCTGTACAACCTGTTCATCTTTCTCAGCCTGCGCGACAGCGCCTATTTCTGGTACGTGGTGACCACCACCGGCGCGTTGCTGATGATCCTGGCGATGACCGGCCATGGCTTTCAGTACCTCTGGCCGAACGGCCCGGTGCCCTTCTGGCTCGACCGCATCAGCATCCCGGCACTCTGGGGGTTCAGCGCCTGCCGCTTCACCCAGACGCTGTTGCAGACACGCCAGTTCGTGCCCTGGGCGCATCGCCTGCTGACCTTTGCCTTGACGCTGTATGTCACCGCCGTGCTGCTTAACGCCTTTGGCTGGCGCGCGTTCGGCGCCTGGGTATTCGTGGCGCTGGCGCTCACCGCGATTCCCGCCTCGCTGTGGGCTTCGTTCCGTCGCTGGCGCCAAGGTTATTTCCCCGCACTGCTTTATCTGCTCGGCTTCGGCGTGATCCTGGGTAGCGTCAACCTGCTCCTGCTGCGCGCCACAGGTGTGGTTCAGCCCGCGGCCTGGAACGCCTACCTCTTTCCGCTGGCGGTGACCGCAGAATCCATTCTGTTCTCCTTCGCGCTGGCCTACCGCATCCAGATCCTCAAGCAGGAACGGGCAGCAGCGCTGGAGCATGCCGATCAGGAAAAGAGCGCGCGACTGAGGCAGGTTCAGGCCAGTGCCGAGCAGCTCAGCCTGGCAGTGGAAACCCGCACCGCCGAGCTCGCCGAAGCCAACCGGCATCTCAGCGAACGAGAAGTCGAACTGAAGCAGGTCGCTTTTCACGACGCACTGACCGAGCTACCCAACCGGCGCTATCTCATCGAGCGTGTCGAGATGGCGTTGAGCGATGCCCGACGCCGCGGTGAATCCATCGCCCTGCTGCTCATCGACCTGGACCACTTCAAGCCCATCAACGATGGCCACGGCCACGATGCCGGCGATCTGTTGCTGCGTACGCTCAGTCAACGCCTGCGCGACCTGGTGCGCAGCAGCGACATGGCGGCACGCCTGGGTGGGGATGAATTTGCAGTACTGCTGACCGGCCCGAATGTCGAACAAGACGCCGCCCAGATCGCCGAGCGGCTGCTGCACGAGCTGTCGCAGCCGGTGCCCTACCGCGACGTCACGCTGGCCGTCACGATTAGCGTTGGCGCCGCATTCTTTCCACGCCATGCCGACGGATTTTCACAGCTGTACAAAGCTGCCGACGAGGCCCTCTACCGAGCCAAGCATCAAGGGCGCGGGAACTGGGTCCAGCAGGAAGAGCAAGCACGGCCCGCCGATCAACCGATGTAGCGGCGCGGTACACGCCCGGTCACTTTGGTCAGCAGCTCGTAGCCGATGGTCCCGCAGGCCTGGGCCAGCTCGTCGATTGGCATCTGCGCGCCCCACAACTCCACGGCATCCCCTACCTGCGCCTCCGGCAGATCGGTGAGATCCACCGCCAGCATGTCCATCGAGACCCGGCCGGCAAGCGGCACGCGCTGGCCATGAATCACCACCGAGGTGCCCGAAGGCGCGGTACGCGGGTAACCATCGGCATAGCCGCAGCTGACCGTGCCGATACGCGAGGCGCGTTGCGCGACCCAGCTGGCGCCATAGCCGACACTTTCACCTTCGGACACATCACGCACGGCGATCAGGGCACCGGTCAGCGTCATCACCGGGCGCAATCCAAGTTCCTGCGCACTCAGTTCGGCGAACGGCGTGGCGCCATAAAGCATGATGCCGGGACGAATCCAGGCCATATGTGCCTGCGGCAACGCCAACACCGCGGCAGAGTTGGCCAGCGAGCAGTTATCGAACTCCAGGGCCAGCAATTCGCTGTAGCGCTCCAGCTGCAACTCGGTCAGGGCATGACCGCGCTCATCGGCGCAGGCGAAGTGGCTGATCAGGTTGAGCTCGCCAACCTGTGCCTTGCCCCTGAGCCGCGCATGGCATTCGCGCAGGCCGTGCAGGGTGAAGCCCAGCCTGTGCATGCCCGAATCCAGCTTCAACCACACATTCAACGGCCGAGGCAGATCGGCCGCCAGCAACCAATCAGCCTGACGCTGATCCTGGATGGCAACATCCAGCCCAAGCTCGGCGGCGCGCAAATACTCAGCCGGCTCGAAACAACCTTCCAGCAGCAGGATGCGGGCATCGGGCGCACTGAGGCGAACCTCTTCCGCTTCTTCCAGGTAGGCCACGGCATAGCCGTCGGCAATCTCGCGTAGCGCCGTAACCGCTTCCCGTGCGCCATGCCCGTAGGCATTGGCCTTGACCACGGCAAACGCCTGGCGCTGCGGGGCGCATTGCTTGGCGAGCAGGTAGTTGTGACGAAGCGCGGTCAGATCGACCGTGGCAACCAGCGGACGCATGAAGTTTTCCTGTACAACGGCGGGTGGGCGAAATCTTACTCCTGTGGACCGGGCCGCGCAGGCTGGCGTTCGGCTGAGTCGGGCGGCAACAACATACAGCCCGCCGTCAAAAACGCCACAGCAGCTACGCTTACTCGTCGTCGAACTGGTAGCTGCCCGGTGCCAGGTTCTCGAAGCGTGAATAGCGGCCGAGGAACGCCAGACGCGTTGTGCCGATCGGGCCGTTACGCTGCTTGCCGATGATAATTTCGGCGACGCCCTTGTACTCGGTTTCGGGGTGATAGACCTCGTCCCGGTAGACGAACATGATGATGTCGGCGTCCTGCTCGATTGCCCCCGATTCACGCAAGTCGGAGTTCACCGGGCGCTTGTTGGGGCGCTGTTCGAGCGAGCGGTTGAGCTGCGACAGGGCGATCACCGGACAGTTGAATTCCTTGGCGAGGCCCTTGAGCGAGCGCGAAATCTCGGAAATCTCGTTGGTCCGGTTGTCGCCGCTCGAGCCTGGGATCTGCATCAGCTGCAGGTAGTCGACCATGATCATGGCGATCTCGCCGTGCTCACGGGCCAGGCGCCGGGTCCGGGCACGCATCTCCGACGGGCTGATGCCGGCGGTATCGTCGATGAACAGCTTACGGTCGTTGAGCAGATTCACCGCGGAGGTCAGCCGCGGCCAGTCGTCGTCCTCAAGCTTACCCGCGCGGACCTTGGTCTGATCGATGCGGCCGAGCGAAGCGAGCATACGAATGACGATGGAGTCCGCGGGCATTTCCAGGGAAAACACCAGTACCGCCTTGTCGGTGCGCAGCACGGCATTCTCGACAAGGTTCATGGCGAATGTCGTCTTACCCATGGACGGACGACCGGCAACGATGATCAGGTCAGCCGGTTGCAGTCCGTTGGTGGCTTCGTCGAGATCGGTAAAGCCGGTGGACAGGCCGGTGATCGCCTCACCCGCATTGAAGAGGGTGTCGATACGATCGATGGCTTTGACCAGAATGTCGTTGATGCCGATCGGTCCACCGGTCTTGGGCCGCGCCTCGGCGATCTGAAAGATCAGGCGCTCGGCTTCGTCGAGAATTTCTTCGCCGGTACGCCCCTGTGGCGCATAGGCGCTGTCGGCGATCTCGTTGCTGATGCCGATCAGCTGGCGCAATGTGGCGCGCTCGCGAATGATCTGCGCGTAGGCCTTGATGTTCGCCACCGAAGGCGTGTTCTTCGCCAGCTCGCCGAGATAGGCCAGGCCGCCGACCTGCGACAGGTGCCCTTCCTTGTCCAG
>DNMQ01000144.1 GCA_003488145.1 Pseudomonas sp. | reverse complement strand
TGGCCCATGCCCAGCAGCGTCACCTGGATTTCATCGGCCCGCCGTTGCGGCAGTTGCCGCCAGTCGCGGGCAAGCTGTTGCCTGGCGTAGAGGTAGAAGCCCCGATGCAGCGAGAGCGTGGCCCATAACGCGGTTTCGGCCATGGCCGCGCTCATGGTCGGGTCGACCATGCGCGCCACCGGCACGTCCGGCAGGCTCGGGTCGCTGAGCAGGCGGTCCACGCCGGCCCAGAGCGACTGGATCAGCCGCAGGTTGGGCAAGCCTTGCAGCAATCCCTCGGGTGGGTTCGCGACCACCGCCGCGGTGATCAGCCCGGCGTTCTCCGCCGTCGCGGACAGGTGCCAGCGGGCTTGCGGCAAGGCGCGCTGCAGCTCTGCGAGCCAGGCGTCGCGCTCGTTATCGTCGAAGCTGCCGCAGAGCAGGATGTCCATGCAGTCCTCATCGGTCCAGGCGGAACTGTAGTCAGCCGCAGAGTCTCTGAATAGGCAAGTAGCGGAACGCGCGACGCGCCTTTCAGCCTGTTGACGAGCCTAAGGAGAACATCATGGAACTACCCAACAAAGACCTCGGTACTCTGTTCGAGCAGCTGGGTCTGGCGTCAGACCCGGCGAGTATCGATGCATTCATCGGCAAGCATGGGCACCTGCCGGAAGACGTTCGGCTGGCCGATGCGCCGGTCTGGAACGAGTCGCAGCGCGCGCTGCTGCGCGATGAGTGGGTCGAGGATGCGGAGTGGGCGCCGATTGTCGACGAGCTGAACGTGCGCATGCACGAGCATTGATCACCAGCGCGAGCTGCCGCAATCGCTGCAGCTCGCCTGTCGCCCCTCGAGGCAGATCAGTCCAGCAGATCGGCTGGTACGTTGCCGCCATTCTCGGCCAGTTTGTTCAGCACCGCCTTGTGCAACCACATGTTCATCTGCGCCGAATCCCCCATCTTGTCAGCCGGGCAACCCAGCTCGGTAGCCAGTTCCTTGCGCGCGGTGAGGCTGCTGTCCAGACCGAGCAACTTCAGCAGGTCGACGATGGACGTGCGCCAGTTGAGTTTCTCCGGGTGATTCTGCGCCATGCCGTCGAGCTTGGCCGCGACGTCCACTTGGTCCACTGCAGGGCCCGTGGGTGCGCCGGCACCGCCTGTGGAGGCCTCAGGTGGTGTGGTGGGCGCTGTGCTGTCGGGTGCGGCATGTGCCTGGCCGAGGCCGATCTTTTCCAGTATCGAGTTGAACAAGCCCATGGGAATCTCCTGTCTGCGTGAATGATGAGCCGTGGCTCGCAGGTTAGGACCGCACGTGTATCGATTCGTCGCGTCCGTATTGAACGGGGTGTTCCGGCGAGTGGCGTGGGGAAATTGGGCTTTGGGGCGCCCTGGATGGACCGAAGTCATTCATCGTCTTGCCCAGTCGATTCCCGGCATCGCTCGTGCAACAGGCGCATGTCGAGTGGCCTGTTTGGCAGGTTCAGTTGGTCAATTTCGGCGCCCATGGCCCCGATACCGCGTTGCTGCTCCTTGCCATAGCTCCGCTATGACTCGTCGCAGCGCCTTGTCTCGGAGCCCTGATCATCCGAACGTGCCTCAACCAACTCACCAAACAGTCCACTAGAATGCCGCTTTTGTTTCAGGAACCGATCATGAGCGAGTCGACCCAGCAAGACCTCGATATCGATGCCCGCTACGCCTGCGCCAGGAGCCTCGCACTGGAAGCCGCGCAGCTGGGCATGGATTTCTATCGGCAACGCGAGACGCTGGATGTCGAGCACAAGGGCAACGACCGGCAGGATGTGGTCAGCATCGCCGACAAAAACATCGAAGACTTCATTCGCGCACGCCTGGCCGAGCGCTTCCCGCAAGACGGCTTTCTCGGCGAGGAAAGCGGCTCGGCCGACCTCATGGCCCGCTGTGTGTGGGTGATCGATCCCATCGACGGCACCGCCTGTTTCGTCAACGGTCTGCACAACTGGTGTGTTTCCATCGGGCTGCTGATCGACGGGGAACCCCACATCGGCGCGATCGCCGACCCCAACCATGACGAACTCTTCCATGGCTGTCTCGGCCGCGGCGCCTATGTCAACGAGACGCCTATCACGGCCAGCGCCGCCAGCCATGTGCGTGATGGCCTGACCGGCGCGGGCACCTTTCACCCGCGCGGCAAGGAGCATTTCATTCCGTTTCTGGAAAAGCTGCTGGCCGAAGGCGGCATGTTCATCCGCAATGGCTCCGGCGCGCTGATGACGGCTTACGTCGCCGCAGGGCGACTGATCGGTTATTACGAGACCGAACTCAAGAGCTGGGATTGCCTGGCCGGGCTGGTGCTGGTGGCCGAGGCGGGCGGGCTGCGCAACGATTTCTTCCGCAACGATGGGCTGCTCAGGGGTAACCCCTATCTGGTGGCGGCGCCCGGCGTGTATCGACAGCTGGCCGAGCTGATCGGCCCTTCGCTGGATGGCTGAGGCGTTGCGCGTTCGTCAGTCGACCGTGCACTGCCAGGCCCGAGTCGGGCAGCCTGTGCTATACCGTTCTGACGCGCTGGGGCCGGCGAAACGGCCCTGTTCATCAGGGGGGGAACAATCGGCGGCCCATCAGCCTGAGCCAACCTGCGTGATCTGATGGCTGCCCGCATAGAAGCGAGGTAACGATCATGACCATGATGCAATGCACCCACCGCGACCACCTCATCACCGCCGAGGTGATGGAATATCCCGGTACTCCGACACCCTGGGCTGGCGGTTGCCGGATTACCGATCCCGCCGGGCACGTGACTCGCCGTATGCCGCTACCGCTCGAGCATGCGTTCATGGACGAGCTGGAAAAGGCCCAGCGACTGTCCATCGCACATGGCAAGTGGCTGGTCGATCAGCATCTCGATCACGGCCGCGAGCTGTTCCAGAAGGCCGCCTAGCACTGCCCGAAGCGTCTTTTCATGCGTCGGATGTCCATCGTCCGACGCATGCCTTGAGCGCGCCGAGTGAGCGTGCGGTTCTTCGTTCCTGCACACACAATTCGCTTCGCAATTGCCAGCGCACGAATCTGTACCGTTTGCGGCAGGAACGCCGGCGAACCGGCTAAGTTTCGGATAGCAAAGCGAAAAGTGCTGACGGGAAGGACTGCGTCGGCGGCATTTTGCCCGTTGCTTAATAAGTGAAACGGTGGCATAGCTATCACCAAGCCACCGGAAACGGTGGTGCTCATAAGCGGAAGTAAGGACGACTTATGCAAATCCAGGTTCACAGCGATAACCACATCGAAGGCAGTGCCCGTCTGGCTGATTGGGTCAGTGCCAGTGTCGCAAGCAGGCTGGACCGGTTCGACGACGAGCTGACGCGCGTCGTCGTGCACCTCAACGACGAAAACGGTGACAAGGCCGGCGCCCATGACAAGCGCTGCCAGATCGAAGCGCGGCCGAAGGGGCTGCAGCCGATCTCCGTCACCCACAAGGCCGAATCGCTGGAGTTGGCGATCGACGGCGCGGTGGACAAGCTGAACAATGCGCTCGCTCACCAGTTCGGCAAGTTGCGTAGCAAGCGCTCCGGAGCCCAGCCGCAGATGATTGATGGCGCGGTGGCCGAGCGTGACGCGCTGTTGGAGGAAGATTTCCTCGCGGACGAGCAGGTCCGCAATTCATAAGCCGTAAGCAAGGGCCTTCCTCGGAAGGCCCTTCACACATCTAGTGCAGCAATTCCGGCGGAATCCTGCCGCCATTTTCGGCAAGCTTCTTCATCACCGCCCGGTGCAGCCACATGTTCATCTGCGCCGAGTCCGCCATCTCTGCCGGCGGGCAGCCTAGTTCCGTAGCAAGCTCCCGGCGTGCTTCCAGGCTGCTGTCCAGCCCGAGCAACTTCAGCAGATCGACGATCGAGGTGCGCCAGTTCAGCGCTTCCGGGTGCGCCGCCGCCTTGGCTTCCAGTTGCGCCACCACATCCACGCCACTCGCCGTGGCTGATGACTGATTCAAGTCCTGGTGCGGCGCGATAGTCGCGTTGTCGGTGGCGGTGGGCCTTTCTCCTAGCGTGATGCCCTCGGCGCTCGAGCGGGTGGCGTCGGCTGGTGGTGCATCAGCCTTGTGTTGCGCCTCGTTGGAAGCATCACCCAGGCCGAGCTTGGCCTTGATCGTATCGAAAAGTCCCATGTCCGTTCTCCTGACTGTTGGTGTCCATATTCGACAGCAACCCAGGACAGACCATTCGCTCCCGCAGGTCGGGTAATTGTCGGCCTGGCGTGGCCCCTCAGCCGTGCTCCAGCCAGGCGCTGGCTTCGGCTTCCTGGTGCAGGTCGAAGGCCTTGATGGTCAGCCCGGGGATCAGCGCACCTTCCACCTCGCTGGCCTTGCGCAGCCATTCCTTGCCGGCGACTACCGCGCAGCGGTCGAAACGGCGTATGAAACGGAACAGGTGCGGAAGCCGTGACAGCTCCACGCCGACGGCGCCGAGTGTAGGCAGGTCGAAGTCGCCGATGCGATAGAGCATGCGGCCATGGCTGATGCCTTCGGATTTGAACAGCAGGTCATCCAGCGCAGCGCGCATGGCCTGACTGTCCAATTTGCCGGAGAAGTCGATATCGATGCGGTTTTCGCCTCGGCGCGATACGTGAAACATGCGCAGACCCTCGATTGATCTGTGTTTTATGCGAGTTACCCCGCACACCTGACCATAGACGTTGCGTTGCGACCGGGCCAAAAAAAACAGGTGCGCAAGTGCCGTTTCGTTGATCTGCGTCAGTACATGGGGCTGCGCTGCGTGAGCGCCAAAAAAGGCGCGCAAAGCCAGCAATGGCGCGGCTTGCAGATAGTTGATAAACGGTATCAAGTTGCCCCTGGCGCCGCCGAGAACAGTGTTAGCTGCGACGCCATTCGACGCTGGCATCGCTTTCTCTCCCTGTAGTGGATACCCCCATGACCAGCACCTTGGCGAACGTCATTCAGTCCCTTTTGCGCGGACTGGGTCTGCGCACCATCAACCATCAGTTCTTCTTCTCCTACAGCCTGATCTTCCTGTGTGCGGCTCTGACTGCCGCTGTGCTGTTCATGTCCGCCAAGGACGCCAGCCAGATCGACATGGCCGGAGCCCAGCGCATGCTCAGCCAGAAGATGATGAAGGAAGCGCTGCTGGCGGCGCAGGGCGTCGGTGACAAGACCGCCGTCGACAAGACCATCCAACGCTTCGAGCAGTCGCATCGGCTGCTGCTCAACGGCGACCGCGCCCAGGGCATAGCACCGGTGGAGCTGACCAATGCACAACCGCACCTGCAGCGCGTCGATCAGATCTGGCAGCGTTATCGGCCCGCCGTACAGGCACTGGCCGCAGGTCAGAGCGCTGACGTGAACGCCATTGCCACCGACTCAAACGACATCCTTGCCGCTTCCAACGAAGTGGTGCTGCTGATTTCCGCTGAAGCCAACCGCAGCGCGTCGCAGCAGCTCTGGGTCGCCCTGGGTTCGACCCTGTGCATCCTGCTGATGGTCGTGCTGGGGCGGGTCGCCGGCATGAACTGGCTGATGCTGCAGATCGACGAGCTGCGGGGGCGTCTGGAGAGGGTCAGCCAGGGCGACTTTTCCGCGCCGCTGCAGGTGCGGCACGCCGATGACGAGATGGGCATGATCACCCTGGCGTACAACCGCCTGCTGGGGCAGGTTGGAGAGATGATCCGCGGTGTGCGTCTGGCCGCTGACGAAGCCGATGGCCAATGCGTGCGCATGGCGAATCTGGCCGGGGACAGCGCGCGCAACGTCGAGGGGCAGCAAGCCGAGATCGATCAGGTCGCCACCGCCATGAACGAAATGCTCGCCACCTCCCAGGAAGTCGCGCGCAGCACGGTCGAGGCCGCCAATGCCGCAGATGTCGCTGAGCAGGAGACCAACTCTGGCAGCGCGGTGATGAATGAGTCGGTCGGCGCCATCCGCACCTTGAGCGGTCATGTCGACAGCCTGTCCGATGTGATGCAGCAGCTGGTGCAGGACAGTCACGAGATCGGCAAGGTGCTGAACGTGATCAGCGGGATCGCCGAGCAGACCAACCTGCTGGCGCTGAATGCGGCCATCGAGGCGGCGCGTGCTGGCGAGCAGGGCCGCGGTTTCGCGGTGGTTGCCGACGAAGTCCGCAGCCTGGCCAGCCGCACGCAGAGCTCGGCCAAGGAGGTAAGCGTGCTGGTCGAGCGTTTGCAGAGCCAGGCCACCCGCGCGGGTACGGCCATGGATGCGTCGCGTCAGAGCAGCTCGGTGACGCTCACCCAGATCGAAGCGGCGCAGCATGCGCTGGGGCAGATCGTCGGCGCGGTGCAGACCATCCGCGGCATGACCAATCAGATCGCCACGGCGGCCGAGGAGCAGTCGCAGGTGGCCGAGGACATGAACCAGTCGCTGACGCGCATCGCCCAGGTCGCCGATCAGGCTGCCGGGGTTACCCACGACACGGCGGCGTCGGGCAATACCATCATGCAGAGCATGAAAGGCCTCAAGGCACTGACCGGGCGTTTCCGTCTCGAGGCGTGATCAGGTCGGCGTGAATCGGGGGAGGGGAATGCTGGCGGAGGGCGCCTGTCCGGCGCTAGGGCATCCCCGCCCATGAGGGGCGGGGACTGGGGGTAATCAGTCCTGACGGCTGGTCACTTCCAGCAGGTGATAGCCGAACTGGGTCTTCACCGGGCCTTGCACCTGATTGAGCGGGGCGCTGAATACGACGGTGTCGAATTCCTTGACCATCTGACCCGGGCCGAATGAACCCAGGTCGCCGCCCTGACGGCTGGAAGGGCAGCTGGAGTTTTCCTTGGCGACCTCGGCGAAGTCGGCACCGCCTTCGATAGCGGCTTTCAGTTCGTTGCACTTGGCTTCGGTGGAAACCAGGATGTGGCGGGCGGTAGCGCGTGCCATGGGGACTCTCCTCTTCAAATAGGCTGCCGAGGCTACCGCAAACCGGTGGCATTGGCGACCGGACCGCGTGGCATTGAAGGCTTAATGAAGGCCCCCGGCGGCCTTCCTTTCGGGTACTCTCGCGCGCTTTTTCATCGGACCCGGAAAACGCTCCATGCTTGATAGCACCCTCGCGCAACTTGAAAACGTCATCAACGATCTGCTGCAGCGCAACCAGAGCCTGAGCGAGCACTGTGTCTTGCTCGAGCAGCAGCTGCAGCAGGCACGTGAGGAAAACGACAATCTGCAACTGGCTGCGCTGGAGCAGGAAGACAGGCAGGGCGCTACCCTGGCGCGGCTGCAGGCGCTGGTGGAGCGTGCAGCTGGCAGTAGCGCCGCATGACGGCAGATGGCGTTCAGGTGCTCAGGGTATTCGGCCGCGAATACTCGTTCCGCGCGCCGCCCAGCCAGGATGCTCTCCTGCAGGATGCGGCGGCCTTGCTGCAGCAGCATCTGGCCGACAGCCAGCGGCAGTTTCCCAACGCCACGGGCGACAAGCTGCTGGTGCTCACCGCACTGAATCTCTGCGTGCCGCTGCTGCAACAGAACGAGCAGATGCAGGATGTCGAGCAACGCATCGCCGCCAGCGTCGCCCGTATCAATCAGCAGCTCGCGGCGCAGGGCTGAGCGGCTGCCTCAGGCTGCGTCGCTGCTGCGCGTGGTTTCGCTGATCGGGCGCTCTGTCAGGTAACGCTGCAGGCGAGCCTTTTCCGGCTCGCTGAAGGCCAGCCCGAGTTTGGTGCGCCGCCAGAGGATGTCATCCACCTGGGTTGCCCACTCTTCGTGCCGCAGGTAGTCGACTTCCTGCGCATACAGCTGCTGGCCGAGGTCTTCGCCCAGTGCATCGAGCGAGCGCGCTTCGCCCAGCATGCGCCATACCCGATTGCCGTACAGGGTTGCCCAGCGCTTGGCCAGCGGCATTTTCAGCCCCTGTACCTTGGCCACCAGCTCTTCGGTGAGTGCATCGGCCGTGCTCATGTCTTCACCGCCAGGCAGTGCCGCCTGCGCCGTCCAGCTTTCACCCATAGCCGGGAAGAACGGCTTGAGCTGCGCCATTGCCGACTCGGCGAGCTTGCGGTAGGTGGTCAGCTTGCCGCCGAACACCGAAAGCAGCGGTGCCTGCTTTTCTTCCGCCGCCAGCGACAGGGTGTAGTCGCGGGTAACCGCGGACGGGTTATCCGATTCGTCGTCGCATAGCGGCCGGACGCCGGCGAAGGTATGCACGATGTCCCTGGGCTCGAGTTGCTTGCGAAAGTGCGTGTTGGCCACGCCCAATACGTAGGCGATCTCTTCCTCGCTGATGCTCACCTTGGCCGGGTCGCCACGGTACTCGCGATCGGTGGTGCCGATCATGGTGTAACGGTCCAGATAGGGGATGGCGAAAACGATGCGCCGATCCTCGTTCTGCATGATGTAGGCCTGCTCACCTTCATACAGCTTGGGCACGATGATGTGGCTGCCCTGAATCAGGCGGATGCCATAGGGTGAGCGCTGCTGCAGGTTTTCGCCGATGAACTGTGCGACCCAGGGACCGGCCGCATTGACCAGTGCCTTGGCCTTTAGTGAGAAGCGGCTGCCATCCTCGCGCTGCAGCTCGACATGCCAGATGCCGCCAGCACGCTTGGCGCTCAGGCATTGGGTGCGGGTATGGATATGCGCGCCTTTCTCCCGCGCCGCCATGGCATTGAGCACCACCAGGCGTGCGTCGTCGACCCAGCAGTCGGAGTATTCGAAGCCGCGGGTGATGGCTGGCTTCAGGGGGCTCTCACTGCCGAAACGCAGGCCCCGCGAAGCTGGCAGCTTCTTGCGCATGCCCAGGTTGTCGTAGAGGAACAGGCCGGCGCGGATCATCCACGCCGGACGCAGGTGAGGACGGTGAGGCAGCACGAAGCGCATCGGCTTGACGATATGCGGCGCCTTGGCCAGCAGCACTTCACGCTCGGCCAGCGCCTCGCGGACGAGGCGGAATTCGTAGTGCTCCAGATAGCGCAGGCCTCCGTGAATGAGCTTGCTGCTGGCCGACGACGTATGGCTGGCCAGATCGTCGCGTTCGCAAAGGAACACCGACAGCCCGCGGCCGGCGGCATCGGCAGCGATGCCGACGCCATTGATACCGCCGCCGATCACGGCGACGTCATAGAGCTCGGAGACGGGCTGAGCGGAATGGGGCACGGGCTTCTCCTCGGAAACGAAAGATCATGTTCGGTTTTGAACATGCTATTCGTAAAAGAATCCGTATGAAAGCAAAAATGTTCGAAAACAGATAAAAAAGAAAATATTCGAACGCTGGGTCTCTGATTGATTGCCGCTGTTTCGACTGTTGTGCTGGTGTCGTCCCGGCCGCCGTCAGATTCCGCCTGCCCGCAAGGGCTCGAATTCGTTACGAGCGTTCTGTCTTAACTATCGGAGCGGAGTTGTCTGCGAAACGAACTGCCGCCCAACTACTCGGCGATCTCCAGCTGCACCTTGTGGCGGGCCAGCAGCTCGGCGAACACCTCGGAAGGTGCCGAGTCGGTGAACAGGCAGTCGATCTGTTCCAGCGAGCCCAGGCGCGTCATGGCGCTGCGGCCGAATTTGCTGGAGTCCGCGGCGAGGAAGACCTTGCGCGCGTTATGGATGATCGCCTGGGAGACGCGGACTTCCTGGTAGTCGAAGTCGAGCAGGGTGCCGTCCTCGTCGATACCGCTGATGCCGATCAGGGCGAAATCGACCTTGAACTGGCTGATGAAATCGGCGGTGGCCTGACCCACCACGCCGCCGTCGCTGCGCACGTTGCCGCCGGCGATCAGCACGTCGAAGTCTTCCTTGGTGCTGAGAATGCTCGCCACGTGCAGATCGTTGGTGATGATCTTCAGATCGCGATGGTTGAGCAGGGCGCGGGCGATCGCCTCGGTGGTGGTGCCGATATTGATGAACAGCGAAGCCTGGTCGGGGATCCGTGCGGCCATGGCGGCGGCGATGCGCTGCTTCTCGTCGCGCATCTGGTGGGCGCGCTGGCTGTAGGCGGT